>DASPQK010000330.1:0-3125 GCA_035624985.1 Syntrophobacteraceae bacterium
CGGCCCATTGCTGCATTTTCTTTTTCAATGTAAGGAGGAGCGTCATATATGGATAAAATAAAATGGGACATTCGCAGAGAGAGCCGTGCATGGGAAGGCACAGAAGCCATGGAACGGTATGGATTGACACCTGAGAGATTCGAAATGCACGGCGGCAAACTCTTCTGGTCAGAGAAGGATCGGCTAAGGCTGCTGGCTCTGTTGCTGGAGAACGTCGGAATCGATAAAGCGATCCTTTTAGGAGACCCGTTAGAGTGGCGTAAAGCTATCGCGGAACCCCGACCTTAAATGACGGTACTAAATAATATGATTATAAACATCGTCACAGGATAATAACTGGCCCGGTTGAACAGCGCCGAAGCGAGGCCGGTGGACCTCTCGGTGTAGAGCCGCCATGCGGGCAGGAGCAGAAGAAATATCCCGGCCGGGACCGCTGCGACAAAATAGAGGGGGCTCAACCGGGCAGGTGTCAGCCAGAACAGGACCATGCTCATTACAACGGCGATCGTCAGGGAGCTTAGAATGATCAGGGCCGACCCCTGTGGCCCAAACCTGACCGGAATGGTTTCAGCCCCCATTCGCATGTCTTCCTGCATGTCGCTCCAATCATTCGGAACGTTCTGCCCCCCGATTTCCCAGAAAAAAAACCACAGGAAAAACCCGATCAAAAAAGGCGCTGAAGAATTGGGCGCTACAGCGTAAATAGCCGCCAGCCCGCCGGCACTCTTGACCCCGCCGCTTACAAGCGCCCGCATCCAGCTTAACCTCAACATGAGGCAGTAAACCACTTCGGCAACGCTTCCAAGCACAAATATGACTGCACAGGCCGGATTAAGAGCCCAGGCCCCGAGCAGGGCAATCGTACCCCATGCGGCCGTCCACAAAACTCCGTCCCTCAGGCTGAGCAGGCCCTGTGCCATTGGGTGGCGGGCATAGATGGAGTCCAGGTCCCCGGCGGAACACTTGAGACCGCACTCGCGGATTTTGGCCCGATCTGTTCTGAAGTCAACGACATCGTTGAGGGCGTATACGGCTGTGTAGCCGGAGAAGGCTGTCACAAGGCCGATGATGATCACGTGAACAGGCGGAATCGAGCCGAGCCAGAGAAGGGCCGCAAGTGCCGGGGTAGCCATATCGAGCAGCCCGTGCGGCGTGCGTGACAATGCCATGAAGAGTTTTATCCGGGGCGGGGGCGAAATTGTTGAGGCACTCAATTCCATTTAAGTCTCATTCATTTGTAACGGTAATCCCATCAGCCCTGCGTCAATGGGCCCTCACCTGCAGATTACTATGGTCTTTATATTTACGAACTCCTTCAGCCCGAAATGAGAAAGCTCCCTGCCGAATCCCGACTTCTTAACGCCCCCGAAGGGAAGGCGCGGGTCGGACTTTACGATACCGTTTACCGCGAGAAATCCGGAAGCAATTTCACCGGCGAGTCTCTCCGCCTTCGAGATGTCCCTGGTCCAGATAGCAGCGCCAAGGCCGAACTCAGTCGCGTTGGCAATCCGGACCATATCTTGTTCGCTCCGTGCCGTGATCACAGGGGCTATCGGGCCAAAGACCTCCTCCTTTAACACCAGCATCTCCTCAGTAAGCTCTGTCAAAACAACCGGCTGGAAGAAATAACCCTGGTTCGGCGGCTTAGGTCCTCGATGAGCTCGTGCGCCCTTTTCCAAAGCATCATCAAGCTGTTTGCCCAGAGTTTCCAGGAATTCCTTTTTGGCGACCGGCCCCAAATCGGTGGACTCATCCATCGGGTCACCAATCCTGAGGCCATTCATCACGGCGACGAATTTTTCTGTGAATGCCTGGGCGATAGGTTCCATCACTATTAGCCGTTTGGCTGCGATGCAACTCTGACCGGCATTTGCCGTTCTAGACCTGACTGCGGCACGGGCGGCTTTTTCCAGGTCCGCGTCCTCGAGGACCATAAATGGGTCAGAGCCGCCGAGCTCGAGTACGATTTTTTTCAAGTTTTTTCCCGCCAGCGAACCAACCTTAGATCCGGCGCTCACACTTCCAGTTAACGAAACTGCGTCGATCTGGTCTTGCTCTATCAGGCGTTCGGCGCCTTGCGGGCCAATCAGAAGCGTTTGGAAAGCGTGCTCCGGGAAACCTGCTTCGCGGAAGATCTTCTCCATCTCGAGCGCAATTATGGGAACATTGGACGCATGCTTGAGCAGGCAGACATTTCCGGCCGTAAGGGTCGGCACAGCCCAGCGCGCTACCTGCCAGAAAGGAAAATTCCAGGGCATTATTCCAAGGATAACGCCAAGGGGGTCAAACACCACATGGCTTTTCGCAGCCTCAGTTTCGATCACTTCGCTTTTGAGAAACTCTTCAGCGTTTTGGTGATAATAGTCGCAGAGCAGAACGCATTTTTCGATTTCAGCTACGGCATCCCGTATCGGCTTGCCCATTTCAGTAGTAATTATGCGGGCATATTCCCTTTTTTTCTGTCTGAAAATGGAGGCAAGTCCCGCGACAGGTTTTACCCGATCTGATACGGGAAGCTTTCTCCATTTTTCAAACGCTTTTTTCGCTTTGAACACAGCTTCACGACAGGACTCATCCGGCAGTGTATCGAACTCGGCAGTTACTTCACCCGAAAAGGGATTTATCGACTTGAGCTTCATGAACTCCCTCCGCAACAAATCACAATGAGGGAAGAGAGTTTACAAGGAAAACAGGCTTATGTGCAACACAGTTATTATTTGCCCTTTCCCGGAAGCTGCTTTTTTATTTCCCGCTTCATGAAATTGATGGATTTGGTAATCGGTATATTCTTGGGACACACGCGGGTGCATTCGAAATAATTTACGCAAGGCCATACGCTATTGGGTTCGTTTAGCTTATCAAGCCTGCTCGTAAACCGGCCGTCTCGCGTATCGTAGAGATACCTGTAAGCCCAGACAAGGGCAGCCGGGCCAGCGTAGTCGGGATTGTCTCTCATAACGGGGCAGGCGCCCGTGCAGCAGGCACAAAGAATACAGCGGATCGCGTCCTCCACTTTCTTGTGGTCTTCCGGGCTTTGCAGCCGTTCCTTCTCGGGGGGGTCTTTGTCCTGAATCAAATAGGGGCGCATGGAATCGATCCTTGCCAAAAAATCATCCATATCGACT
>DASPQK010000331.1:0-7567 GCA_035624985.1 Syntrophobacteraceae bacterium
CCTCGGAACGAGCCCCCGGATGTGCTTATCGCGGCTCGGGCGCCTCGCTTGGCGCAAAAATGACCCACGCCCCTCTGATGATCGCTCGCGGTGGGACCATCGCTCCGGTGGCGAAGCAAGATATGCAATTGGTCATAAAAAGCCTTAAGGTGAAGGGTGCGCTTCCAAAAGAAACGGTAAGGCAAGTCATAGAAGGGGAACTCTCCAAGATATGCCGCTGCTTCAACGCAGATGCAGCGCCCTCGACTCTTACCCTGAGGTGGACTATCCTCGGTAACGGAGAGGTTGTCGACGTTCGCGCGACCTCGGGGTCCGGCGGCCTGGACAATACAATCGTGGATTGTATCGGCAGGCAGGTGGAAAAGTGGAGCTTCCCCGCTCCTGAAAGCGGCGGGAGAGTTCACGTCGTGCTCAAAGTGAATTTGAAGAGATGATGCCGGGTTGCAGGCGAGATGACACCTTAAACCCGATGACGATCACTTCGATCTTGTCCGCCTTGGTTGGCGCAGCGAGCCAGGTCTACAGGCTGTGGTGAGAGCAAACCTGCCGCGCGCAAGCTTTATGGAGGCCGCTCTCACTAACCGGCGAAGTAATTCTACTTCTTCTTGTTGTTTCTCTTGGAAGCCTTAAGAGGATTGATCTTCTGCCCAGCCTGCGCTCCCGCCTTCGAATGAGTTGAAAAATTACAGGCGCTGGCTCTCCATTTGATGGAAGGATTCGGATAGCTGCTGCAAAATCTTCCGGTGGGAAATTCCACAGTGCGTTGACATCCTTCGCACTGCTCCACGATTGGGTGGCAGGTACCGCCATTGTAACCGCATCCGGCTTTCGTCATGAAGGCGCATTCTGCTCCCGCCTTCATCGTTGAGCAAACCATGACAATCACCCCCTATTCTGTTATTATTTTCCTCTCCCATATCGGAGAAAACGCGGCGAATAATAACCGGCAATTGACGGCTGTCAAGAATTTTTGTGTTCTTTTATTTCATTTTGGGTGAAAATTTAACCACATGGCCCAACCACCCACGGGAGGATTTTGACCGTTGGCCAAGAAAATAGGAGAACTGCTGGTCCAGGAGGGTCTTGTAACCGTCGACCAGCTCAACCGGGCACTCGACGAGCAGCGCCAGAGCGGAGAACGCATAGGGGCCGCGCTTGTTAAACATGGCGTAATCGATGAAAATATTCTTGCGGAATTTATAGCGAGGCAGTTCTGCTGTCCTCAGGTTGACCTATCAAAGATCAGAACGCCCAAGGAAGTCGCCGGTCTCATTCCCCTGGATATCATGCATAAATACCAGGCCGTTCCGTTCGGGCTTATGGGCAATACACTTCACGTTGCCATGTCCGATCCGGGCAACCTGTTCTTCATAGACGACATCCGCTTTCTTACTCGGAAAAACATCCAGGTCCACGTCGCTTCCGACAGCATTATCCGGAAAGTCATCGGAGGCTTTTTTTCAGCCGAGGACTCGCTGGATGATGTTTTGGGATTGCTCAGGGAAGAAGTCGACGTCGATCTGGTGCAGGCCCCGGACGACATGGACCTCTCGAGTCTGGAGACCGCCGCCGAGCAGGCCCCTGTGGTAAAGCTGGTCAACCTAGTTCTGATGGAGGCAATCAGAAAACTGGCGAGCGATATTCACCTTGAGCCCTATGAGAAGATCATGCGCGTCCGCTTCCGCATCGACGGCGTGCTCTATGAAGTAATGCGCCCGCCGGCGCACCTGAAAAACGCCCTTATCTCGCGCATAAAAATCATGTCCCGTCTCGACATCGCCGAAAGGAGGCTCCCCCAGGACGGACGTATAAAACTCAAAGCAAAGGGACGCGAGATGGACTTCAGGGTCTCGGTGCTGCCTACGCTTTTTGGGGAAAAGGTCGTGCTGCGTCTCCTGGACAAATCCGGCCTCCAACTCGATATGACCAAACTTGGCTTTGAAGAAAACCAGTACAAGAACTTCCGGGAGGCCATCTACCTGCCCTTCGGAATGGTGCTGGTTACCGGACCTACTGGGAGCGGCAAGACTACAACTCTTTACAGCGCGCTTTCGGACCTAAACAAAGTCACCCACAATATTTCCACCGCCGAAGACCCGATTGAATACAACCTGACCGGAATAAACCAGGTGCAAGTGCACGATGCTATCGGTCTCACCTTTGCAGCAGCCCTGCGCTCATTTTTGCGTCAAGACCCCGATATCATCATGGTGGGAGAAATCAGGGATTTCGAAACGGCTGAAATAGCCGTCAAAGCGGCACTCACCGGCCACCTCGTGCTGAGCACGCTCCACACCAACGACGCCCCCAGCACTATAAACCGGCTTCTGAACATGGGTGTCGAAACCTTCCTGGTGGCCTCGGCCGTAAATCTTGTCCTGGCCCAGAGACTCGTCCGCAGGGTATGCAGCGAATGCAAAACCGTCGAACAGGTTGCTCCGGAGGCATTGCTTGACCTGGGTGTCCCGGATGAGGAGTTGGGCACATTCGAATGCTATCGCGGGAAGGGATGCGTTGGGTGCAACGATACGGGCTACCGGGGCCGAATTGCTCTATATGAAGTTATGCCCATGTACGATCAGATCCGAGAACTCGTTCTTATGGGGGCCTCTGCCGCCGAAATAAAAAAGGAATCCATCCGCCTCGGGATGACTACGCTCAGACGCAGCGGCATCAACAAGCTCAAACAGGGAATAACCTCACTCGAAGAGGTCATAAGGTCTTCGGCCAAAGATTAGTTCACCATTTTTTTTCTTTGACTTCTTGCCATCTGGTCCGCCGGCCTGCCCGGCAGAGCCCGTTTGCTATCGCGAATTTTTGGTCTATTGTCGCATCTTATCGCTTCCGGAACCAAGCGGACAAGAGGAGGTCAATAAACGAGAGTCGCTGTGGCATGGCATCTTTTTGGACCAAAATTTGCAACGCCCACCATCGTTGCCCCTCCCCCAAATTGTTTTCATCGATACAGGAGACGGATATGGCAGTCTATGTATGGGCAGGTACGGATCGCGCCGGGAAAAGACAAAAGGGAGAAATAGAGGCCGACAACCTTCCTCTGGCGCGCCAGATGGTTGTCAGAAAAGGTATAGCCGTCAAGAACATACGGCTCAAGCCCAAAGACCTCATGGAGTATCTTCCGGCCCTTGCCGGAAAAGTCAACGATAAAGACAGAGTCGTGTTCGTTCGGCAATTTGCCACGATGATCGACGCAGGCCTCCCGCTTGTACAGTGCCTCGACATTCTACAGGAACAGCAGGAAAACGCCAATTTCAAAAGGGTCATTCGGCAGATCAAAAAGGATGTTGAGGAAGGCGCAACTCTATCGGACGCAATAAAGAAGCACCCAAAGATTTTTGACAATTTGTTCCACAATCTAGTTGCGGCAGGCGAAATCGGAGGCATCCTCGACATAATCCTCAACAGGCTCGCAGCATACATCGAAAAGATGGCCAAGCTGAAGAAGAAGGTAAAAGGCGCCCTGACCTACCCGATAATTGTCGTCTCGATTGCCGTGATAGTTGTTGCGGTAATCCTGATCTGGGTCATTCCTGTGTTTAGCAAGCTCTTTCTGGATGCAGGAGTAAAACTGCCCGGAATGACGTTGATCGTCATGAATACGAGCGACTTTACAAAAAAGTACTTTCATTGGATGATCCTGGGGCTGATTATCCTTGGTTTTGGGTTTCGGCAGGCTCGCAGAACGGCCAGAGGGCGAGATTTTTTTGACCGGGTGTTTCTACGGTTGCCGGTTTTCGGCATCCTGATCCGCAAGATCGCCGTGGCGCGATTCACCAGGACCCTGGGGACGATGCTCTCCAGCGGTGTGCCCATTCTTGACGGCCTCGATGTAGTCGCCGCAACGGCCGGTAACTCGGTAGTCGAAAAAGCCATCCGTAATGCGCGCCTGTCCATTTCCGAGGGTCGCCCCGTCGCAGATCCTCTTGCTGAGACACGCGTGTTTCCGGTAATGGTTACCCAGATGATCGCCGTTGGCGAGGCCACGGGCGCGCTCGACAACATGCTTGGCAAGATAGCGGATTTTTACGACGAGGAAGTCGATACGGCTGTCGGAGCCTTGACATCTATGCTGGAACCAATGCTGATTCTCTTTCTCGGCGTCACCATCGGCGGCTTGCTGGTGGCGATGTACCTGCCGATCTTCCAATTAGCCGACGTGGTCGGAAGATAAAGCAGCGCGGGCAAACCTGGCGAGTCGATGAATAGTTGAACATGGGAAAAAAGGCGACATTGACGCTCTCACTAAAGCTGGATAACGACTCGGATGACAGCCGCGCGCCCGCGCCCGGGAAGCTCAAAAAGCTCATGCTCTACAGGCTGATCCTTGGCCTGTTTTTCCTCATCCTTACCCTTGCCGTCCAAAGCAGCAGGAATGCCGACCTCTTATCAGCCAACTTCCATCCTCTTTACGTCTTTTCCTGCATACTGTTTGTTTTCACAATTTTCGGAGCTCTGTGCCTCGATCGGGTCCATAGCCTTGTGTGGTTCGCTCAGGTCCAGATTCTTTTCGATCTGGGCGCCGTGACTGTCCTTGTCTATATGACGGGAGGAATCGAAAGCTCCTTTTCCTTTCTTTACATGCTCGTGATAATAAGTTCAGCAGTTCTGCTCTACCGGCGGGGAAGCCTGCTGACCGCATCCGCATGCGCTCTGGTCTACGGACTCCTTCTTGACCTTCAGTTCTTTGGATGGATCACGCCTCTGCAACTCGTTGCCCGCACCGCACAGCAACGCGACAGTGGAACCTACTTTTTTACCATCCTGATGAATATGGCGGGTTTTCTCCTGCTGGGCTTCCTTGCAGGATATCTTGCCGAGGAAGTGCAAAACTACAGCCTGAGAGCCAGGGAGCGCGAAAAAGACCTCAACAAGCTTCTCACACTCCACACAAGTATCGTCCAAAGCATGTCCAGCGGGCTGCTGACCATTGATCTGAGCGGACACATCATATTTTCCAACAACGCCGCTCAGGAAATTCTCGGGATAAAATCCGCTGAAATTGCCGGACGTTCCGTGACCAAGCTTTTTAGCGGCATCGACATCTCGCAGCTTCCCCAAAGCGACAGGGCGGGCCGTCCAAGACCTGCAGCCCGCATGGAGACTGACTACACCCATCCCACAGGTGTTCAAATCACCCTCGGCTACTCGGCTTCGCCGCTTCAAAATGAAAACAGAGAAACTTTCGGATGGATAATCATATTTACCGACCTTACCAAGCTGAAAGCCATTGAAGAGCACCTGCAAAGGATGGAGCGGCTGGTTCTTGCCGGAAGATTCGCCGCTGAAATCGCCCACGAGATCAAAAATCCGCTTGCGGCAATGAGCGGGGCCATGCAGATGCTAAGGGGGGAAACAGGACAAAATGAGCTTAGCAAAAAGCTGATGGGGATCGTGCAGCGTGAAATCGAGCGCATAAACGGGCTTATAACCGAATTTCTCTGGATGACGAAAGGTTCGCCTAAATCGACACAGGTCGAAGATGTAGCCGTCTGTGCCGTGATAGAGGAGATTATTGCCCTGCTAAGGGCAAAAAAACAGCTTACCGCATCTCATGGGATAAGGACATATTTCAAGGCCCGGCCGACGATCTGCATTGATCCAAATCATCTCCACCGGGTGGTTTGGAACCTTTTGGTCAACGCGCTGGAAGCAATGCCTGATGGTGGAGAGCTTTCGATCTCGGTAGACCTTCAGGAGCCGCCCGACAATCCGGGCAGGCCGGTTCGCATAGACATCGGCGATACGGGATGTGGGATTGCCGAGGGCACGTTCAAGAGGATTTTTGATCCTTTTTTTACTACCAAGCCAAATGGAACGGGTCTGGGGTTGAGCATCGTCTATCAGCTGGTCGAAAAGGCCGGGGGCGGCATAGAGGTGAGCAAGCCGCAGACGGGTGCCGGAGCAATCTTTTCACTTTTTTTCCCGGCGCCTTCTTCTTTTTCACTTGCCAAATGAATTTTCGATGATTAAAAGCACTCATCATAGGTGAGTGCTAACATCCAAAGGGCTCAGATCCCAAAAGTCGATCTTTGCCCAAATTCAATTTATCCAAAGCGAAAGGAGTTGCTATGAACCTCAGACCGCTTAACGATCGCGTCGTGGTCAAACGCATGGAGGAAGAACAAAAAACCGCAGGGGGAATAATCATTCCCGACACGGCCAAAGAAAAGCCCATCCAGGGAGAAGTCCTTGCGGCCGGCAACGGCAGGGTCATGGAAGACGGCTCAAGAAGAGCCCTTGATGTCAAAAAGGGAGATCGCGTGCTTTTCGGCAAATACGCGGGCACCGATATCACTATCGAGGGCCAGGAAGTTCTGATCATGCGCGAAGACGACATTCTTGCGATTATCGAATAGGTCTTTGCTATTTGAAAATAAAACACCGGGAGGAACAATCTCATGGCAAAACAGTTGACATATGATACCAAGGCGCGCGAGTCACTTCTAAATGGCGTCAATACGCTCGCCGACGCTGTAAAGGTTACCCTCGGCCCCAAAGGCCGCAATGTAGTGATCGAGAAAAGTTTCGGCGGACCTACCGTAACCAAGGATGGAGTTACTGTGGCCAAGGAAATCGAACTCGAAGACAAGTTTGAAAATATGGGAGCACAGATGGTAAAGGAGGTCGCCAGCAAGACCAGCGACGTCGCCGGTGACGGAACCACCACCGCAACCATTCTGGCGCAATCCATCTACTTCGAAGGCTCCAAGCTGGTAACCGCCGGCCACAACCCCATGGCGATCAAACGCGGCGTCGAACGGGCTGTTCAGACCGTTGTCGAGGAGTTGAAGAAGATCAGCAAGCCCATCAAGGACCAGAAAGAGATCGCTCAGGTGGGCACCATTTCCGCCAATAATGACGCCACCATCGGAAACATCATTGCAGAAGCGATGAACAAGGTTGGCAAAGAGGGGGTAATAACCGTCGAAGAGGCCAAATCGATGGAAACTACCCTGGAGGTGGTCGAGGGGATGCAGTTCGACCGCGGGTATATTTCTCCCTATTTTGTGACCGATCCTGAAAAGATGGAATGTCTGCTGAACGAACCCATGATTCTTGTCAACGAGAAGAAGATCAGCAGTATGAAGGACCTGCTGCCCGTCCTCGAGCAAATTGCCAAGATGGGCAAGCCGCTTCTGATCATCGCCGAAGACGTTGAAGGCGAGGCCCTTGCCACTTTGGTAGTCAACAAGCTCCGCGGCACCCTCCAAGTCTGCTCGGTAAAAGCCCCTGGCTTCGGGGACAGGCGAAAGGCAATGCTCGAAGACATCGCCATCCTTACAGGCGCTCAGGTGATCAGCGAAGAGAAGGGCATCAGGCTGGAAAATGTTTCCCTGAACGATCTGGGTAGGGCCAAGATTATCCGTATCGATAAGGACAACACTACAATAGTGGACGGCGCCGGCGACCGAAAGTCCCTCGAAGGTCGAGTGCGCCAGATCCGCACCCAGATCGATGAAACCACCAGCGACTATGATCGGGAAAAGCTCCAGGAAAGGCTTGCCAAGTTGGTGGGCGGCGTTGCGGTGATATCCGTTGGGGCCGCCAC
>DASPQK010000332.1:0-3759 GCA_035624985.1 Syntrophobacteraceae bacterium
AGGCGCAGTGTCCAGCGTGCTCGGCCTTCCGGCGGATCAGAACAGGCAAGAGCCGTAATGTGCGCTGCCGTCAACCCCTCCAGCTTGGGAGGCTTCCCTGACCGTGGTTTTTCCTCCAAGCTTTTGATGGATTTCTCGTGGAAAAAGCGTTTACGTACTTTGTGTACCGTCTGGATGCATACTTGCAAGGCTTCCGCAACCTCGCGGTCCTTTTTCCCGGCGTCGGCAAGCAATAGTATGCGGGCACGTGTGACCTTCCGGGCTAATTTGCGCCCGCTCTCAACGAGACGTTTAAGCTCCTTACGCTCCTCATCTGAAAGCTTTATATGGAATTGTTTGTTCATAGTCGTCGCCCCCCTCCGGGGAGGCAACGATAACATACTTTAACTAAGTTGACAATGTACTAGTACTTGCCTGCATAAATTAGCGCAACGTCTCAGAGGTACTCGAAACTCGTCATTCCGGCACGCTTTAAGCCGGAATCCAGCTCTGATCTCACCTCAGGAACCCCCTGGACCCCGGCTCTTGATCCCGGCTCAAATGCACTGCCGGGACTGCCGGGGTGACGAACACGAATGCTTGTTACGCACACTTTTGCAAGCAAGTACTAGCGACTTTGGCGGTGAGTTCCGATTCCATTGTTGGTGGCAAACTGGACGTCAGATATGGGTGAGGGCGAGAAAATCGATTGTGGGGGCATTTGGGGGGGCCAGAAAAGTGGGCAGACCACTTTTTAAGATGGAACCACTTCCCGGACCTTTCGCTAAACTTTCGCCAAACGAGACGAATTTTGGCGAAAGTTGACGGATTTTAACGGACTCAAAACAATCAGAAGGTGAAACTATGTTATTGTAAATGTGGAATTTTAGGTTATCAAAATCACGCTTCGGCCCTCGCCCGGTCGGCTGGCCTCAGCCGCGATCCACCAGGATGCAAACCACATCCATCACGTTGGTGCGGGTCGGGCCGGTGATGAAAAGATCTCCCAGCGCTTCAAAAAAATGATAAGAGTCATTGCGCTCCAGGTAGTTTCTGGGGATAAGCCCCATCAGGGCGGCGTTCCGGCAGGTGCTGCCGTCGGCAAAGGCTCCCGCCGCATCGCTGGGGCCGTCCGTACCGTCGGTGCCCGCGCTTAGCAGGGCGATTTGAGGCCACCCCGCGATCGAGGTCGCCGCCGCCAGCGCCAGTTCCTGGTTTCGTCCCCCTTTGCCGTTCCCCCGGATGGTGACCGTGGTTTCGCCTCCAGCAAGGATGCAGGCGGGCGCGGGCGCGGGATTTCCGGTCGTGACGATTTCCTTCGCAATTGCAGCCAGCGCTTGGGCAACCTCCCTGGCCTCCCCTTGCAGGAAAGAAGTCAGGATTAGCGTATTGTACCCCAGTCTTTTCGCCCTCTGCGCCGATGCGAGCAGGGAGGCGCGGTTGTTGCCGACCACCAGATTTTGAACTTTTTCGAAAGCTGCGTCTCCCTGTTTCGGAGTTTCCTCGATCCGTCCGTCCGCGCCGTCACGAAACAGTTTCAGCACTTTTTCCGGCACGCTCGCCGGCAGTCCATAGCGCTCCACAATCTCAAGGCAATCGGAATAGGTGCTTGGATCGGGGACCGTGGGGCCGGAGGAAATCACGTCCAAAGGGTCGCCTACGACATCGGAAAGAAAAAGCGCGACGAGTGTGGCCGGATGCGCCAACCTGGCCAGTTGCCCTCCCTTGCATATCGAGAGGTGCTTTCGGATGGCGTTCAGTTCGAAAATGGAGGCCCCGCATTCAAGGAGAATTCGAGTCGTTTTCTGCTTATCCTCCAGACCGAGGGGCGGTCTCGGAGCAGGGGAAAGGGCGCTGCCTCCGCCCGAAAACGCGCACAGTACGAGGTCCTTCTCCGTGCATTTTGCCAGCCGTTCCAGGATAAGCCGCGTTGACCGGATCCCCGCCTCATCTGGCGCCGGATGCCCCGCCGTCTTCACTACGACCTTTTTCAAAGGCAGGCCGTGGCCGAATTTGACCGTAATCAGGCCGTCCGTCAGCCGATCCCCCAGGATATCTTCCAGGGCCTTCGCCATGGGCGCCGTTGCCTTTCCGAAGCCCGTTACGATGATATTATCGTAGGAATCGAGATCGTAGGAGCGTTCTCCAACCCGGAGCAGATTTCCATTCAAGCGGACGTGCCCTTTGACCGCCTGTTCCGGGTCCGCCGCCTTGAGCCCGGCGGAGAAGATATCTTCGAGAGTTTTTTTTGTCTTTGGGTTCATGGTCGTCTCGACGTCAATGCATACAAAGGAAAGATGTTTGAAACGGTGTTCCATTCAAGATTGGGCGGGGTTAAACCCCATAAGCGCTCAAATAAGAATGAGGCTCTGCAAGGAAGAGGGACGTCATTCCCGCGAAAGCCTGTCCCCGAGGGCTTGAGTCGGGGAGCGGGAATCCAGATTTTTGTTTTTTTCTGTAAAATCAGTGAGTAATGCACTGGACCTCCGCTTTCACAGGGGTGACGAAAATCCTAATCTTGCCATCAGTAAATTCAATAGCTTACGCGGTTATTTAAGCGCTTATGGGGTTAAACTCCGCCCCTGCGTAAGGGAGGGGGAGCGCAGCGAATGCGTCGCGCGATGTACGCCCTCCCGGTCACACGCGCGATCCGTACTTCTGGACCAGAAGTCCCGCAGTTATCAGAATCAGTCCTGCCATGGTCGAGCATCGGATCGGTTCTCCCACCAGATAATGTATGAACACCAGCGATAAAAAGGGCGAGATGAAAATCAACCCTGCCACCCTCGCCGTATTTTCCGAATACCTCATGGCCAGCAGCCATAACACGTAGGTTATGCTCATCTCAAACGCGCCAACGTAAGCTGCCCCCGCAACCCCGGACATTTCAGGCACGCGGAACTGATGGAATAATCCATAATACAGGGCCGCCGGGAGAATGCTGAAAGCAAAGCTCATGAAGAGGCATACAATGGGATCTCTGGAATCGCTCGTGCAGTAAATCCAGTAAAGCGCCCATATTAGGGTGCTGCCAAGCGCCAGCGCGACCCCGGCAGGCTCCGATATGTGAAATCCACTGATGAGGCCGCGGGTGGAAATGATCACAACACCGAAATAGCCCAGCAGAAGACCGATAAAATCCGCGGCCGTGATTTTCTGCCCCAGAAGAGGAACGGAAAGCAGCGCAAGAGTGATGGCCCAGGTGTAGTTTAACGGCTGGGCCTCCTGAGCCGGGAGCAGTTCGTAGGCCCTGAAAAGAATCAGGTAATAAAGAAACGGGTTCAAAATGCCCAGTAAGAAGGAGCGCAGGTATTCTTTTCGAGTGCAGTGCAATACCTGCCCGAATCCGCGGCTCAAAATGAGCATTATTGCCAAAGTCGTGGTCGAAAAAGCGTCGGAAATGACCAGCAGCTCCAGATTATCCAGATATCGCAGGGATAATTTGAACGCCGAAGCCACCGTAGACCACAACAGAACCGCCGTCAGGCCGTAAAAGTATGCCTTCTTTTGGTTAATCATCGTCCGGATGTTACTGCACCGGTATGGACAAATAAAGGGCGATTCATTACGGGATTAATATCTTATACCCAGTCGCGTACGGTTGAGGTGCAGGGGTTTAGCCCCATAAGCGCTCAAATAAGAATGAGGCAATGCAAGGAAAAGGATCGTCATTCCGGCATGCTTTAAGCCGGAATCCGTGCGCCTGGGAGCAGGCGCGATCTGAGAGGTGCAAGTCCTCTCTCGGGAGATGTCCGCTCCCGATAGTCAAAGGTAACTGCG
>DASPQK010000333.1:0-2851 GCA_035624985.1 Syntrophobacteraceae bacterium
TGCCATTTGTCTCTTCCGCCTTGAGCTCCTCATGAGATATCCATGAGGTTTTGAAAACCCAGCCCGGAGGAAGCTGGAGCGAATAATGGCTCTCCCGTACCGGATCTAGCCCTTGGAATCTCCATTCATCCTGCAGCCAGAATGGCCGTTCCTCTGCTTCGTATTCGTACCCGATGATATTGCCGGGGTCAGGAGCCGGAATACGCAAGACGCGGTTCCTCGTGTCTGCCACCAGATACCCTCCCTCAGCCGGAGCAGCTACATCGATTGCATCTTTATCCTTTACTTCATAATCCTTGCCCTGCGCCGGAATGCACCAGCCATGCAGGCTTGTTATCTTGCGTTCCGGATTAAAATGGACCACCACCGTTCCCCGCTCTCGGCCTTCGGGTCTTAGAATCTTGTAAGCCTCACGCACGTGCGTCCGAATCCTGTCCCCCGACAACACAGTTACGCTCGTATCGGAATAGAGCAACACGGCGTCGGTTTTCTCGTCGTAGACAGGCAGCGCAGCGCCCGCCAGCATGTGCATCCACTGAGGTGCATCCCCACTGGCCGTCGCGAGAGGAGCGGCTGTCATCATCCACGTTGCCACCCACAGCAAGATCGACCATTTCCGGCTGTTTATTCGCTCAGTTGCTGGCATGCGTGGCCCCCGGTTGCAGGACGATTTGTTCACCGTCCGTGGTCCTTATCTCCTGGAAGAAGTTACGCAACGCAGGGTAGTACTTCGCTTCCATTGCAAGAAAGTCAATAGTGAGCTTCCTCGTCAGCCGCAACGTTCCTGGAACGGTGTCCACCTTAAAGACATAACGAATCACATGTCCATCTTGATCATGCGCCTGCGGCACGCTGCTGACCTGCCACCCGCTTGGTAGTTCAATGGTTATGTCATCGGTCTTCTCATGCGGGTAATCAAAATATATCGGGTGAACCCGGTCGGCGTGTTCAAATATTCGCTTCTCGCCGACGGTAAAGAGGGTGGCAGGAACGACCACGCGCCTGCCAGCAGTCGAGCCCCAACCCGAAATCTTCAGATTAAATTCCGCAACCAGGGGAGTTTCTGAACTGGTCCAGTCCGGCTTATTGGTCAACTCCGCTTCCGCCGAACCACCAATCTGTGAGGTGACCCGCTCCTCTAAGAACTTCTTGCGTGCTGCCTCATCTTCGTGTCGTTGATCTAAACGGTGAAGCATCGCTTCCAGACCGGTGTAGGTAATGGTCAGTTTCCCTTCCAGATCCCCCGTGTCTGAAAGCCTCAGTTTTCCAACACGTTCGATGCGCGACTCGGATGCCTGCGGAAGCGTGGTCTTGATCCAAGTTCCGCCGTCCTTATCCAGCCGCAATCCTGACACTCCCGTTTCCGACCACTCCAGAAGTCCAAAGGGCGTAAAGGCGCCGCCCGGATCAAAATAAAGGTCCTTTCCATTCACCTTGACGAGCACAACATTGGCATTCAATTTCGAGCCCTGCATCGTAACCGGGCTGAAAAAATATCGATTTCGCGCCGAAACCCAGCATCCGTAGGCTTCGAACCCTGCTGCACGCGCCAAGCCGAGAAATAACCATGTGAGCTGGACACCATTGCCATAGCCTCGTTTCCATACCTCCTCTACGTTTTGCGGCGGCTTCTCGTTTTCGCGCTTTTGCTGCTGCTCGGTTTTTCGCACCTCGTAGGACGTATTCCGCACCAGTTGGACCCGGTCATATATCTTTCGCAGTTTCACATCCGGCGGGTCGTCGGGCGCAGCAATCTGCGCCAACGCTTCTTCCATTGACTTTCGCTTTCCGACGAAGTCTTCCAGTTGTCCATTTCTCTTTTTTCCTAAATCTCGCCAGTACGCAGCCTGATCCTTGGGTTGAGCCCCTGCTCATAGATAAAATCCACACGCGACTTTAGCTCGTCGGGAGGAGGCATGTAGTCCTCGATCTGAAATGCCGGTATGTTGTTGGCGTCCATTCGGACGATCTGGTCGGCTCCTTCGGTCGGCGGCGCAGCTCCAGCCGGAAGCGAGTTCCAACTCCAGCGGATGGAGTATGTCAGGTACCTGCCGCCCCCGAAAAAGGGTTTCAGCGTGAAATGTGCTTTCTTGGTGAACAGCTCTTCGCTCAGGATCCAGTGGGAATCAAAAAGCATGTTTTCTTGAAAATCGGCCGTGTAGTAGTACTCGATTATGCTTCCTACCTGTACGTCAGGCAGGGTGAAGGTTTTGGCCAGATACCTCAGGCGCACCCCTTCAGACTTGCCCTTGACCAGGTGCTTTTCGAAAACCTCGCCGCCGAAATCCGCAATCGTGCCATCCGGCCGGATGGTTCGGGCGCGCACATGGGCGATGTTTTCACTCTCCTTGAAGAATGGAATCTCGACATCGGCATATTTGCGCCCTTCTTCGGTCAACACCTTAATTCGGATGTAATTGTCTTCATGCCCCGTTAGTGGGTTGTCATCCCGGTCGACCTGCCGATACAGAATGATCGCCGGCGCGCCCGGCGCCAGCGGCTCGCTCGTCATTTTGAGCTCGTCTGGAGAAACTGGCTGAAACCCAATCCCCGCTTTCGCCTGTGGCAAAGGCAAAACGCCGAGCAAAAGCCCGAGAGCCAAACGCCTTGTCCAGCCGAACATAACCATTTCTCCTAAGGTAGCCGCAGTTTCAACGGAGGCGTCGAAAATGCGATGAACAGCCGGCGGGAATCTCGGGGAGGAGGGAGCGCGGCGCTCTCCGCCGCGGCAGCAATTCCGCCTGTTCCGAACTCCGGGCCCCCTCAAGCCGGAATTCAGACTTGTACTAAACACGCGAGTATAGCCGGAAAAGGCCGTCCGTCAAGGACGTAGATCACAAGATTGCGTCGA
>DASPQK010000334.1:0-4944 GCA_035624985.1 Syntrophobacteraceae bacterium
AAGTGCGATCGCAGAGAGCGCGATTGGGGCGCCGAAGCCAGCCACGATGGAAGCGCATCCAGAAAGGAAGCCGGCAGCAGGGTGGTATATTTTGCTTAAATAGGCATACTCCCCTCCCGATCTCGGCATCATGGCCCCCAACTCTCCGTAGGCAAGCGCTCCCAAAAAGGCGATTGCGCCGCCCGCGATCCACAGCAACAGCACTGATGGGACGGAGTTAATCCCGGCCAGTTGAAGACCAAGCGTAGTGAAAACGCCGGTCCCTATCATGTTGGCAATGACCAGGAGTGTGGCGGAAAGGAGGGTGACGGGTTTCCTGAGGTTTTCCGCCTCGCATACTGTTGTCAAATCTCCCAACGTAAAAAGCCCCCAACCCTTTAATTCTGTTTTTGAAACGGTCAGTTTTTTCAGTATGTTGGGCCTTTGAGCCGTTCCTGAATTGAGCGATCCTTTCCGTGCCGACTCCGGTTTTTGGATGCCGACTTTGGTCGGCATGACGATATGTTGCTGTTCAAATCGCTCAATTTAGGCCGCATTGACCGCCATACCCGCCCCAGCCTGGACCGCCTCTGACTGTGGCCGCCCTATCCTAAAAGCAATTTGGCGAAAGTCAAGCCGACGCACAAGATCGAGGCGCCGTTCATCTATAAAGTATGAGAGAAAAAAGTGCAACATAGAGCCTTGACACGGATTGTGCTTCGCATTTAATGTCAACGCCGGCCCGAAAACATAGCGGCAACCCTTGACACGGATGAAAGTCTTTAAGTGAAAAAGATTGTAATCTCCATGCTTTTCCTCATCGGCGCCCTGTCGGCCCCGGTCGCCATTAAGACAGCCCGGGACCTTCGACCCACACCCGCCACACTCTCGTTTGGCGACTCGGAGGTGAGGAAACCGCAGCTTGTCGACCGCAGGGGTAATCCGCTGTCGGTGAGCTACCAGAACAGGTGGAGCGTTCAAACGGTGCCTTTGCATGAAATCCCGGCGCTTCTTCGAAACGGTTTTATCGAGTCGGAGGACAGGCGTTTCGCCAGCCACGGAGGGGTGGACTGGCTCGCCCGCGTGCACGCTCTGGCCCAAAACATGCTCGCTATGAGAGCGGTGCGGGGCGCAAGCACCATAAGCGAACAGGTGGTCCGCATGATCCACCCCCGACCGCGAACCGTATGGTCCAGGTGGCTCGAAGGGATCGAAGCGGGGCGCCTGGAGAAGCGTTTTTCAAAGAGCGCGATCCTGGAGTTCTACCTTAACCAGGTCCCGTACGGGCATCGGAGGCGGGGAGTCGTCGAAGCGTCCCGTTTTTATTTCGACCGCGATCCGGCAACCCTTAACGCTAAGGAAAGCCTTGCGCTGGCCGTGTTGGTGCGGGCGCCTTCCGGCCTCGATCCGAGACGAGGAACCCGTTCATGTCAAAAACGCATTTTGAGGCTTGCGGCCCATATGCGCCAAAAGGGTCTTCTCGGTGAAGCGGAATACCGGACGGTCCTGTCAGAAAATTTTGAATTCGCTCACTCGCGCAGAGTGATCGAGGCGCCTCAATACGTTCAACACGTGTACAATACCGCCGGGGCTGAGGTGTTGAACTCAAGCGGCATTGTCACCACCAGCCTTGACGGCCGCATCCAGCAAAAAGTGCGGCAAATCCTGTGGAATCGACTCGATGCGCTGAGGTCAAGCGACGTTGGCGATGGGGCGGCACTTGTGGTTGACAATTGCAGCGGCGAGGTGCTCGCGTGGGCGAGTGAAAGCGTGTCTGCCGGGGAATCCCAGGGCTGGGTGGATGCGGTCACGATAAGGAGACAGCCCGGTTCGACCTTGAAGCCCTTTCTTTACAGCCTTGCGATGGAAATGGGATGGACAGCCGCAACGCTGATAGAAGACGCCCCTCTGAGGGAAGCTGCGGGTTGCGGTCTTCACAGCTTCCACAATTACAGCCGGACTTATTACGGTCCGGTCCGGCTGCGCGTTGCGCTTGGAAACTCACTGAACACACCGGCGATTCGAACGATCCGGTTCACAGGGACCGAGCGGTTTCTCCATCGGTTGCGCATGCTGGGTATCTGCGGACTTGACAAGACTGCCGAATTCTACGGCCACGGCCTCGCCCTTGGAGACGGCGAAGTGAGCCTCTTTGAGCTTGTGCAGGCTTATTCAGCCCTTGCGCGCCACGGCACCTTCGTGCCGCTGCGCACTCTGTCAGGGCGCAACGTCCCTGCCGGCGCAATGCACCCCGTGATCTCTCCGGCTTGTGCGGCATTAACGGGCGATATACTGTCAGATCCACAGGCGAGGCGTCTTGAGTTCGGAGAGGGCCACCTGATGCGTTTTCCGGTCCCTACGGCCATAAAAACGGGAACTTCCACGGACCACCGAGACTGCTGGGCAGTCGGTTTTTCCGACCGGTACACTGCTGGAGTGTGGATGGGTAATCTGGACCGGCGGCCAACCAGGGGTATAACCGGAGCTATAGGCCCGGCGCTTGTGCTGCGGGCGATATTTGCCGAACTGGACCGGGATGGAGAAACAGGCGCTTTTTCAGCCTGGCCGGGCATTGAGACCAGGAGCATATGCGCGGTGAGCGGGATGCTTGCGGGCCCAGACTGTCCGCGCATCGACGAAAGATTCGAACCCGGCCGCGCCCCTGTTGAGACCTGTTCGCTTCATGCGTCTTCCGTGATCCCTGCTCTGTCCTCCGTCCCCGGACCAATCGCTCGAAGCGCGGGACCGGGGCAGGCTTTCCGTCCTCCGTCCTCCGTTGTCCGTTTGCTTCAGCCTTCCTCTGGCCTTCAAATCGCCCTGGACCCAAGGATTCCCGCCGAACTTCAGGCGTTTGCCTTCGAGGTTTCCGAAACGATAGATCCTGCCAGAATCGAGTGGGTACTTAATGAAGAACCGGCAGGGGTGACGGGAAAAGATGTGCGCCGGTTTCTATGGCCGATCCGCCGAGGTGAATTCACACTGCGCGCCAGGGTATGGCAAGAAGGCCAGAGCGACCCGGTGGAAACCCCTCAGGTGGCATTCGTGGTAAAATGAGGCTCAGAGTTTAGAATGTCCGAGCCGCTCCGGAATTCCCATCTTTTTCATGATTGAAGCCGCGGCAGGCGGAACGAGGTGTTCCCACTCATCTCCCCTGCGGATTCGTCTTCTGAGCTCGGTTGAGCTGATGCCCTTCTGTTCGGGAGGCTTTGCCCAGAGTATCTCCACATTCAAGCCCAGAGAACGAAAGATTTCGAGTTTCCTATTTCCCCAATCGTCGTAAATAGTCATATAAAAAACCGCATCGAGCGGGACATAGAAGCGATAGAGTTCGGGGAAGTTTACAGGAAAAGGCACTATCAAAAAGTCCCTGGGGTCCAGGCCGCTTACGAACATAACCTCACCGATAATTGTGCAGCGTTCGAAATATGTGAGGGGATTTGCTTCAGGCGTACTCCGGCCGGGATTGGCCATATCGACCTTTGTGAGTGTGGGATCGGGGTTGGTGATTCCGATTATGAGCCGCCTGCAGCGCTGGCTGGCAGCCAGGACATATTTCAGATGATCGAGATGGAAAATCTGGAAGCGGCCGTGAACGACACCATTATCTGTCATAATCATCCTTAAAGTTTATGGAGGGTCCGAATGACTGTATGCGAGATAGATACGCCTAAATACGACAATGTTGGGATGCAGGGCAAGATAGGCCAGCGCCAGAATCGGCGCGGGCGCCCATAATATGGATGCCCAGCCGCAAAGCACAATGACGCTCATCCTCGTCCCTTTGCTTGCAAGGGTCGGCTTGCCCAGCGGGATCCCGAGACTTTCCGCCCTGGCTGTGGTGTAGCTTATAAGGGTGCTGCCGGAAACCGCAAAAAACGCCATCACCAGCACCAGTGGGGCCGGTAAATCTACCGGAAGTCTTATAAGGTAGACGGTCAACCCGATCATCAGGGCCGCATCGAAGTAGCGGTCGAGGACCGAATCGAGGAACGCCCCTGCGCTGCTCTGCATGGAGGCAAGTCTTGAGAACTGCCCGTCAACTCCATCCAGAACCTGGGCGCAGGCGGCAAGCAGTCCGGCGGTCAGCCCCGAACCGAGGGCGAAAACCACCCCGGCAAATACCCCGACCGATGTCGAGCACAATGTAATCATCCACGGACGGAGCCACTTAAGACGAATGAGCCGGGGGGTGATGCGCGCGGAAATGTTGATCTTGATCCATTTCAGGACAAACCTGTCGGAGGGCTTTGTTTTCCACTCATCCATGGTTTGTTCGGGCCTTTTGCCGCCCTGCGGGCGGACAAAATCAAAGGAATTTTGCATAGCCGCCGTTATCCAGATATTCTCTGACCGCTTTCAATGTCGCCAGAAGCGGGACATAGTCGCGAAGTTCAAGGACCCACCAGCCGCAGGGAAGCGAAGCAAGAAGATCGAGCCGGGTCCTTATATCCTCGAGGCGGTGGGGCGGCACATGCCGGTCATTGACTTCCTCGTGGTATATATGCGCATTGAAAACACGATCCGGGTGCGGGATCACAAAATCTTCAAGTTCATGCATCCGGCATCGGACGGACTGGCAAACGCGGGCATGGCCGATATCAAGGGTGATACCGGCACCCGTTTTGCGGACCAGTTTTTCGAAAAGTTGCGGTCGGCTCGACCACCCCGACGCCAGGTTTTCCAGGCAAAGACGAACGCCCAGGCCTCCGGCGTAGCTTACGAGGTCGGAAAGCGAGCTTATTGTGCGCTCCCAGGACAGACCCCGGGGCGATTTTCTTCCCAACCCAAGATGCACCGTCATGAATTTGCCTTCAAGCCTGTGGACGATCCGGCAGACCTTTCGAAACACTTCCATGGCCGCATCGGCCTTCAGATCGTCTTCATCGCCGAGATCGACTCCCTTGAAAGCGCAGTGATAGCGGATTTCCAGGCCGTTCAGGATCGAGATGTTTTTGAGAAGCCTCG
>DASPQK010000335.1:0-7937 GCA_035624985.1 Syntrophobacteraceae bacterium
ACTGGGAAAGCGCTCTTATCTGATCTCCGAAATTCATTCCCCCGTAAATGGCGAGGCTATGAAACTTAAGGTATCTTCCATAGGTGCGCGTCATCCTGGTAATCTGCTCGGCCAGTTCACGGGTAGGTGTAAGAACTAGGACGCGCAATCCTTTCTTGGCTGGATCGTCAAAGAGTCTCTGGAGTGCGGGCAAAACAAAAGCTGCCGTTTTGCCGGTGCCGGTTTTTGCCGATGCTATCAGGTCCCGGCCTGAAAGTGCCTTGGGTATGGCCTGTTGCTGGACGGGAGTGGGATTTTTATGGCCGCAATGGGCCAAAGCTTTGAGAATTGGCGAAGCAAGTTGCATTTGTTGAAAGGACATAAACCTTTTTGGTCCTTGATTGTTTCTGATTCGAACAATGGCTCGGCGGAAAGCTCAGGCCTAAAGCTGCGGTTTATATTGAAGGCTGGCGATCTTTAAACAGAAACCGGTTAGAGATAAACATCCACCTGTGCCGAATCGGTGAGTTCGCAGCAGAGCACACATTTGCGGCCGGCACAAATCATCGTCGCCAACCGATGTGCTGAGCAAAGAAAAAATATGCTGGGTGCAAGGAGGTCAGTGATCGATGGAGCTTAACGGCACTCCGGGAAAGGAAAAACTCCCAGTTCGCGGTCGTTAAAAACTCGAACAGGTGATAATCATTATATAGCTTGAATCTGGAATGGCAAGCCGCTTTGATAAACAGCCGTTTTGATAATTAGCGAAAAATGCCGCTATCGTTCTAATTATCAATCGACAATCCGTTTATCTCACCATCGATGATTTTTCTCGCAAATATGATGCCTTCCATGTCTGCTATTTCTTTGGTGGGAAACGTATTTTCGGAAGAAAAGGTTTGCACTCTCGTTTCAGTTTCTGAATCTTTATTTCGGACAACCGTGACTTCCAGGGTCCAACGGTCACTTTCGGCAAGATGAACGGATTTTGATCTGAGTAAATAACCCTTGTATATAAATCCCATTATCAGTCCTTGGCACAAAAAAATGAGGTCAACTCTTCCCTCCCGACGCAATCCGCCGATGTTTAAACTATATAGAAAACGTGCTTAAAACGGAAATGGAATTCGGTCTACTCCGGAAAATGCTCATAGGGGTTTTGGGGGCAGGGAAGGTGTGGGCCACTGAATAAAGTTTTCACGCAAAAGCTCATTGCTGCTGGGCATCGGCATCGTCGGGTCAGAAATTTGCTGCACACGACCCCATCCGACGCATTCGCCCACAAAAGTCATTCGCGCAGAGCCTTATCGGTACTTGAACCGGAACCGGCTTTATGGTTCAGGGAAATGTATCGGAGGGATCAAAATCCTACACCCCAAAAAGGGAGGACCTCCGCGAGCGTAGGTGACTTTGCTCCGGGATATCGAAATAAGACGGTTACAACCAAAACGCCGAAGATCATCTCTCGAATCGGCCAGCGCCTCAAATCCCTGATTTGCCGGACGCTGTCTGGCATTGTGCGGACGTTGTAAGTAGAGTTATCCCTTGCCATCATTGCACGCCGTTTCCCGCTGTCATGGTCAGCTCACGTCCGTGCTGTCAAGAACGAGCATGTCAGGCGGTTTTATAAGACCGAAGCCCTGCGCGGCCAGCAGGTCGGTACGGCAGCAGAATCGGCAGATCAATTCCCAGTTCTGCGGACGAACAGTGTTGTCATGTGCGAATCGCTCACTCTCATAGAATGCCCTGTTTTTCAGCATTTTGAGCCATTTCACCAAATGGTGAAAGTCCGCTATTCAGTGAAAAACGGACCGTTGAATTCTCAACTTACGTCGCATCTGCTGGGTGGGCTTTAGTTAATCTTCCGTGCAATCAGCAAGTTGGCAAGCAAACTTTCAGGTTGGAAGTTCCCGTCAAGAAGAGATTGTCCCCTCAGATTTCGGCAGGGGCTTAGCCTCGAACAGGCAAAAACCGGTGGCATCAACGTTTAACTTGCGTATTCCAGCGGGAGATTGTACGCTTGTTCCGGTCTCAGGCGCGCAACTGAAGTTTTTCGGGCAAGGACCCGACCGGAAAATGCGGTCGGGATGCCTGGCACCGAAGTTGGCGCATTATTCCGGCTAAGCACCTCAGCAGTGCCGCCGAAAGATTTTCGATCGAAGAACCGGTCTCAACCTGCAGTTTCGCTATGAATTGCAGAAGGTGATGCCTTATTCGGGTTGAATATGACTGAAAAAAACAAGCGCTCAAAAGCTCGTACAACGGGAAGCTCGTTTCTTGAAAGTCTTTGCATTGCGGTTTGCCTGGAACTCCTTTCCTGGCTGCCCCTCCTGCTGAGCGAATTGAACGTGATTGACGCGTCCAAAGGTATCGCAAGGATTATACTCGTGCTGCATTGGCCGGCGATAGTCGTTTCAGTAGTAATTTCGGAGTTGATTGGCTTAAGACCCGCCTCCGCTCTATTCTTTATTCCGCTCGTCGAAATCCTGCCGCTTCTCGCC
Organism: Syntrophobacteraceae bacterium; assembly: GCA_035624985.1. Lineage (GTDB taxonomy): Bacteria > Desulfobacterota > Syntrophobacteria > Syntrophobacterales > Syntrophobacteraceae > SbD1. The sequence goes on from DASPQK010000335.1 coordinate 2,481, forward strand.
GCTGTCTTTCCCGTCATTGTGTTAAGGAACCGTTCCCATAAGAGATTGTCCGTATCTTCCTGAAAAGTTACTCGATTACAAATGCTGCATCTCTTTTTCCAGTCGGAAAGATTACGGTGAGAACACGATTTCCGGCATTGCACCGTGACATGGAGACGACGGGAGTGCTGCATTAGCGGGAGATCGGTTGGAAGGCCCTGACGATCGAAGGTGGCAAGGTGGGCGCAAGGTCTTAAATGCGAAGAGATACAATTGGAGAAGGTGGAAATGAGTGAATACAGTCGTGAGTGGATCTGCCGAAATATTGTTGACGGTGCTCAGGACGCCATCATATTCGCCGACGCCGCAGGAATCATTCGTCTCTGGAACTCGGGGGCGGAGACTATTTTCGGGTATGGCGCAGGTGAGGCGATCGGACAGGGTCTCGATATCGTAATTCCCGCAAAACTAAGAGAACGCCACCGGCAAGGATATAGCAAGGTGATGGAGGGAGGCGTCTCGAAGTATATGAAGGAACTGCTGGCCGTCCCGGCGCTGAGGAAAGACGGCACGCGGATTTCGATAGAGTTCAGTATAGTAATTTTGAAGTCTGATAAAGGCGGAGTTGTTGGATCGGCGGCGCTCATCCGGGATGTCACCGCCCGGTGGGAAAGGGAAAAAGCTCTGACAGCAGCTCTAAAATCAAATGAGACAGCCGTTTAAGCCAACCAAGGAACAGATCCGGGCTGCAAGGGGCAAGTCTGTTCCCGACGTTATCGCGCCGGGGCTGAAGGTGCTCTTATGGAATAAACCCTGCTAAGGGCAGTTAAGCTATGGGTTTTTGACATCACTCCGACTACACGTCTTAGGTTAACGGCATTGGGTTGGACCCCGCAGCGACATACCCCTTGAACAATTACTCGTGGTCCGGTTGGATTACCAAACTGTGACAGCACGTCTTAAGCTAAGGGCATTGGGTCCGACCCGCGGCGACCCGCGGCGGGTGAACCCGTGGCGGCGTGGAAACTCGCAAGGGCGCGAAAGGATTAGAGTTTATTTTAAGTCAGCGATATTGGGCCCGACCGCATTCTCAGGAGCCGACCTGAGATGGTACATTTTTTGCGTTGTTGAGCGCGCAACAGAACTTTTTCCAGGCAACGACCCGACCCGAAAATGGGATTGGGATGCTTGGTACTGAAACCTGTCCCCGCGCAGGCGGGGATTGGTGCATTGTTCCGGGTCACAGGGCAAACAACATCCTGTTCAACCGACGAAAGGGAAGGACGCCATGAAAACAAGGCAACTAGTATTTGCGTGTAAGCTGGCAGTGCTGCTTTTGATTCTGTCCGCCGCTTCGCTTCAAGCTCTCAATGTACCCCCTGTGATCAAGTCCGTCCAATTTTCAGGAGACCCAGGCGATTATACCGTCACTGTCAAGGGTTCGGGATTTGGCACCCTGCCGCACAGTTTGCCATTCCCCGGCGACACGTCATATTTTCGCATGGCAGATGCTGCAGAGGTTGTGCATGGCGAATGGGGCTACGCAGGCGACGCCAGCACCCTCACCTACACATACTGGTCAGACACAATAATCAAAGTGAGGGGGTTTGGGGGTCAGCCTGGAAACGCCATCACGATAGCCGTATGGAATCCGGATACAGGTGAGGGAGCGACATGGGGCGGGGACGTTCCCATTCCAACGGTTCCGAATATTGCATCGGTCAGCTTCTCCGGCACCGGCAAGAACCTGCAAATTGTAGTGGATGGGTCGGGATTTGGCAACGCACCCGTATCAATGCCGTTTACAGGAAACTTAAAGTATTTTGCCTTTAGTGATTTTCGGTCACATTGCGGAGGCGGCTCCTCCCAATTTGTTGCAGGCTTCGAGGGATGGGGGGCCGGTTTCGCCAGTCCGGTAACCCTTAAATATAAATACTGGACGAATAATAAGATCGTGATCGGAGGATTTGGCGGCTCATACGGCCAGGGTTGTGCTACGTTGAAAAACGGCGACCCTGTTGTCATTAACGTATGGAACACGGGCGACCAGGAATGCACCGAGCCGCAAACAGCATGGGGCGGGGTTGTGCCATGATTCTCGGTACTTAATGTCGTGTGGGGGCGAACTGTGAACCGCACACATTCGGTCTCCCGATGCGGATTGAGGAAGGGATTACCCTTACGACGACAGTTATCTCCCGACTTTTCAGAGAAACCGAATATTCTGCCCTCCAAAAGCTTAGCTGCATGGATGCGACCTGGAATCAGCGGCGGGCCGGGGTACGGCGCAAACCGTTGATAGAAAGCTTCATCACAGAGGCATCCGCCGGGTGAGCGCATACTATTTTTAAGGGAAACTTGCGCCTCAGACAGGTTCCTACGTAACTTCGCGGGCTTCGTGGTGGTCCGTTGCGCCCGCCGTTTTTGTTCAACCAGGGCACGAAGATCACGAGGGGCATTTTTCTCACCACGGAGAGCACTAAGATCACTAAGGAATGCGCTTGGGCGGGAAAAGTTCAGGGTACAGGAGAACGCCGGATAATGGAGCATAGAGCGTTTCGTTTTTCGGTCTTCGGTCTCACAATGTACGCTTGTCTTTCTTCGATCTCTTCGTGTCCTGGTGGTCCATTGCGCCCGCCGTTTTTGTTCAACCACGAACGGCGCGAAGAGCACTAAGACAGCAAGGCGTTGCAGCCAGGCCAGAGCGCCACGCCAAACACCAAAATCAACTTAAAGCCACTCGGGGCGGCCCGGCCGAGACGGGGCAGATCGCCCACGAAGCAAACGATGAAGACCACGAAGAGTCGGTATGAAGGGATCTTCCGGCGGGTCACCCGTATATTCAGCTATAGAGCAGGGACTTGCGAGGTCCTGTTCAAAGGCATATGATGTTGTCTGGGGCGGTCGGTTGCCGGAACCCCGGGTTTTTTCTTTTTCCGGCAACGGACGACGCCCGGTTTTGAATGCATGAGGCGGAATTCGCCGGTTATTTCGGATTGCTATGAAATTCAAATATTGTCCGTACTGTGGAGCGTCGCTGCAAGGCAGACCCGCCAAAGGAGGGCTGAGGTCTTTTTGCCCCGATTGCGGGAAGGTTTCTTATCTCAACCCGACAGTGGGAGTAGCCGTCGTGCTGGTCGAAGACGAAAAGATCCTTCTGGTCAGGCGTAAGGGATCGTATGGCGGGCAGTGGTGTATTCCATGCGGCCATGTCGAATGGGACGAGGAGGTCGAGGACGCCGCGCGGCGCGAGTTCTTCGAGGAAACCGGCATTAGAGTCGATCTTGGGCGGGTTTTTGCCGTTCACTCAAACTTTCACGACCCTGAATTCCAAACAGTGGGTATATGGTATTGGGGCACGCGGGCTGGAGGAGAGATGCGCCCGGGATCGGACGCGAGCGAAGCCGGGTTCTTCAGCCTGAACGCTTTGCCGGAGATGGCCTTTCCGACGGACCTGAAAGTATGCAGTGAGCTGAAAGAATACCTTCAAACCGGTCGCCACGAGGAACATTGAGCAACCGGGTCAATCCGGGGTCTCGGCTTCGGATCATGGTTGAGGTTTCCGGCGCGGATGACGGAGCCGCTCCTGGGGAGAGGCCCGACGCTTAAAGGTCAATTTTGATGCCGCTAAGGAACGTCACTATAGGCCAGCTTGACGCACGGCGAGTGTGGACTTACCACCTGATCCCTCCCCGGTGGTCGCAATCATGGAATATCCGTTGGGGATGGCATTAAGCACATAGCTCAGACAGAACAGGATCGCAGGATGTTGGAAGCCCGGAATACTAGCGGGGAATTACTTCCAGGTGAATCCCTTCGCGGTCTTGCAGGAGATGGATAACCTGGAACAGGTTGCCCGCGCGCGGATTGCCCTTCGGTCCAAACATTCGCATAAGGCTTTTGGCGGGAATGTTTGTTGCATCCGCCAGTTCGCCGAACCCGACAGCTGCATTTATGTAGTCGCGCAAAATCGCTTTGCCTGTATTTACGTCACCAGCCAACAATGTGTCGATTCCCTCCTTGAGAATTGCCCGTCGAAAATCTGCGTCCCGCCTCGCTCTATCAAACAATGTTGCCCGAAATTCTCTCGTGAGTGTCATGGGGTCACCTCTTGCCGCTTCCTCCTCCTGTAGTCCTTCCAGCAAGACATGGCGGCTTCTATATCCGCTGCCTGCCGCTTTTTTGATCCCCCTCCGAGCAGGATGATCAACTCTTCGCCATCCTTGCCGAAGTAAATCCGGTAGCCGGGGCCGAAATCGATTTTGCACTCAAAGATACCACCACCGACCCCTTTGACCCTGGAAAAATTTCCCAACTCCATCCGGTAAAGGGAGGCCGCAACTTTGGCTGCGACTGTAACATCCAGCCCATCGAACCATTGTGCAAAAGGCGAGTCCCCTCTTTCGTCCACATATTCACGGATGGCTGTCGTCATAACTCAAAGTAACACAAACGTTACCGATGTCAACACAAGATTGCAAGCAAAATTGATGTTTGATTCGGGTGCAATCAACCGAGTTCCCCAGTGTGAAAATGCCTCCGTGATCCCCCCATGGTGGTCTCAATCATAGAATATCACTTGGAAAGGGCACCGCATTTGAAGGTGCAACATTTCTCCCGGCCTTCAAAAGCTCTGCCGAATATTTGTCATGTGTCGAGCATTCATCCGGAAATCGTGTCAGGCTGCTTGTTTTGCCTTTCGGCACCAGGGACTTTTCAGTCTTCATCATCCCCCTGTAATTTCGCGTCGACGTCAGGTATTATGCAAGAGGATCGTATTCAACAGCGGTGGCCGCCAGTGAAGGGGGATGCATCCTGCAGTGCATGCCGGCCGGCATGTCGGTCCGGGCCGGTAGAGATGACAGAATATCGTTTGATAATTAAGATTTGGTTGATTCTTTGTTCGAAAAATTGGGGAAGAGACTGTGAAGAAGCAACTTACAGCGATTATCGAGCGGGAGGGGAGCGGGTACGTGTCGCTCTGCCCGGAGCTGGATATTGCCAGCCAGGGCGATACGATCGAGGATGCTCGTAATAACCTTCGGGAAGCGGTTGAACTGTTTTTCGAAACTGCCTCTCCTAATGAAATTCAGGCACGCTTGCATGAAGAGGTGTATGTGACCCAAGTGGAGGTATCCGTTGGGTAAGCTGCGTATCCTGTCCGGCAAGCAGGTCTGCAGCATCCTCGCGCGTCACGGATTTTTTGAAGTTCGTCAGCGAGGGAGCCATACCGTAATGCAAAAGCGACTTTCAGACATGACGATTACTGTGCCTGTTCCAAACCATGACGAACTCCGCATCGGTACACTTCAATCGATCATCCGTCAGTCAGGTGTGCCCAAGGGCGAGTTTGAGTCATGAGAAGCGCCTAGATGGCTGGTTTTGACCGCTCTTGCCTTGAACATATCCCGCTTATAACGGATGACAGAGAGCCGGCCCCCGAAGTGTATCTAATCGGGGGTCGGATGTCGGAAGACA
>DASPQK010000336.1:0-17348 GCA_035624985.1 Syntrophobacteraceae bacterium
AAATACCCAATTCCTCCCCTGCAAAATCCCTCTTTACAAAAAACCGAAATGCTGCGACTCTCGGACATCTTCTTGGGGGAACCGGCCTGGAAGCGGGGAGGCGCAGCAGCCGGCGGCCTCGAGATCTCAGGACTATAACGGACGCGAGAAGTCGGATGCCGGAAGACAGAGAAAAACATCCCACGGGCCGTAAGATCGTGTCAACTTTCTTTTGACGCTTGCTATAGAGCTATGCTGGGTAAGCAGGTAAAGTGAAGTTCGAGTTGGAATTGCCTGCAGCCTTCACAAAAAAGTGTTAGTACCGGCGCACATGGAGAATAAAAATGGCCGAATCCCAATCGCGCGGCAAGTCCTATGATGATATATTGGAGGAAGCCCTCAAAGCCAGAGAGCAATTTCTAAAAGAACATCCTCATCTTTTGCTTTTTCAGAACGAGATAGATCGTATCCTGGAAAAGACGGTGGGATTTGAAAGGCGGATGTCAGTTATTGCATTCATGATTGAGAAAAAACTTTACGAACTAAGAGACTCTATTGCCGTCCTTGGCTCCTATACTGTCAAAGTACGGGGGTTTCTTAACAAAGCCCAAGTTGAAAATGTCAAAGTCCCCGATTATTCCACAAGTTCTAATGGTTCTTTGAACTAAGGTTCGGCCGGAGAAAATACAACCAGTATGGACTCGCCGCCTGTATGATTCCAACTCCCGGAACATCATCAGGCGGCGAGTCCATACTGATTGACCGGCTGGGGGCGACGCCCACAATCCCTTGAGGCAAGGCGACACCAGGCGTCCGCGGCGAGTGTTGAATCGTCTTCGAGCGCGTGCAGGGCCGCCGGTGCAGCCGTGACGGCAGCATTAACGATATGGAAAACTTTTGGAGCCTAAGGGGAAAATCCGTTCATCGTTAAAATGTTTTATTCCCCTCCAATTGCCTGAAAGCATTTCGCAAAGCGATTCAGCCAGCAGGTCTGCAAAAGCCGGTTCATTTATGTGCATGTCCGCAAGCACGATTTGGATGTTTGGCTCATAATCATCGACATCTTTCAGCAGCCCGTCGATGAATCCCCTCACGCGAAACGACCACTGGGGCTTTTCCGGATCACCTATCCAGAGCGGTCCGGGCCCGGGTCCAGCCCATCCCAGGCTCAAATTCGGCCCCGCAATTTCGTATGAGCCCCAGCCACGCAGCGGAATGCAGAGCAGAGTGGGGCCTTTGGCTGCAAATATTTTCCCGGATATATGGCGTCCAATGAGAAAAGCCTCTTCAAGAGTAATTCCCGCCGTACTGATGGCGGGATGGTGAACATGAATTCTTCTGCCCGGAACCCCTGCCGCTTCTTCTTCAACAAGTCTGTTCGGAATAGTATCCCTTGGTCCGAAAACAATGAGTTCAAGCTCACCGGTGGAGACTACCTGGGGTATGCCCTTTTGACCCGCAGCGGTCAACCGGTTCGGTCCGGCGTTCAGAATGCCTCCAAAAAGGAAATCCGTTATTTCATGGGTTGTTACATCCAGCATCCCAATGATTTGCCCCTCAGAAATCAACTCTTCCATGGAACGGCCGCCGCTTCCCACCGCATGGTTGATCATCATCTCGCAATGGGCTTGATCTTCGATGAGTTTGGACGCCCTCAATACGCAGGGGGTTGTCGTGCCCATCATGGTGCATCCGACCAGAGGCTTTTCCCGGCCGGGCGGCATTGGGTCGGCCCCGGCCATGCCTACAATTCCTGCTGCCGCATAATTTAGAATCTTTCTGGTAATGGCGTTAAGACCCGCTTCGGCTATTGGATACAACATGGTTATGTCACGTGTGCCCACATAGGAACTGACATCACCCGAGGCCATAGAGGTAATCATGAGTTTGGGCATCCCGATGGGCAATGTTCGCATAATCCGTGTGGCCATGCTCGTACCCAAGCCACCCCCCAGGGCCACAAAGCCGTCGATCTCGCCCCTTTGCAATGATTCCGACACCCACTGGACGGCGCCTCGAACGATCAGTTCCGACGCTTTCGATCTTTCGAGAGAAAAGAGTTTGCTGTGAGAGGTTTGGCTTCTTTTTAACAGCTCGCCAAGGCCTATATCCGCCCAACCCACCTCTTTGCCCACGCTCAACTCCAGGACTTTAGCCTCACCCCCTGCCTTTCGAATACGGTCCACCAAAAACCGGACTTCTTCTCCTTTTGTATCCAGGATGCCCGCAACAATAATTTTGGGTTTTGCCATTGGAGTTCCTTTCGAAGAGCAATCGCCCATACAGCCGCTCACTACCGGGGGCGCTTCGACAGGGCCGTTTTCCGGGCAATCTCCGAGAGCTTACGATTTCACAGTCGAACATGCAAGTGAGATGTCAAAGAACAGGCAGCACCATATCGCCCGCGCACTCTTCCGGGTTCTCAAACATGCCGTGCCGCCCGAACATGGCGGACTTAGGCTGCTTTTCCGCGCAGCAAATTGGTGAGACGACACGCAAGGCCGGGTTTCGAGTGTGCGCGAAACGGCATCGTGGACAATCGACAACCTTGTGTCCTGGACAAGGGTGAAAGTCAGATTGCAGATTATCTCCCGGAGGTCTGTCACCCTTGACCGGAGCTTAGATATCCTATTGGCGCCAAATTTGTTCTTCCCTCAATCAGCAGAGCGCATCGTGAAGCCGGTTGACCGTTTTTGCGCTATTCCCGCCCTTGCCGCCGTCTATTTCGTGTGATATAGGTGTGCTTCCGTTAACCAGGGCCAAATCTTGCAGTCCACGGCTTTTAGCCGTTCCGGGCACCATGTCGAATCCGGTCGAAGGTGCGGAAGTGATCGATTTGCATTCTCATATACTGCCGGGTCTGGACGACGGCGCACAGGACCTGGAAGAAAGCCTGGAAATGGCTCGGATGGCTGTTCTGGACGGAATTTCGGGTATCGTGTGCACGCCGCATATGTCCCCAAGCTTTCCGGGAAACGACCGGGAGGTGATTTTGGCCGCCGTCGAAGCGCTCAGGGCCAAATTCATGGAAGAAGGGATCGGCGTTGAACTCTATCCCGGCTGCGAACTGGCAATCGATTCGGATCTTCCTGAAAAAGTCCAAGCGGGCAAGCTGCTTACCTTGAATGACCGCGGCAACATTGTGCTCATCGAGATGCCCCCCGAGATAATCCCTCCACATATGAGCAAGTTTTTCTGGATGATGCAGGTCAGAGGCTTAAGCCCCATCCTGGCGCATCCCGAGAGAAACTATCAGCTCATAAGGCACCCGTCGACTCTTTTGAAATGGGTCGAAGCAGGTGTTCTAATTCAGATAACGGGTGGCAGTCTAAAGGGGCATTACGGGGGGAGAGTTCGAGATTTTTCGCTGATGCTGCTCAAAAGGCGGATGGTGCATTTCGTAGGGACCGACTCGCACAGCCCCAACATGAGGCGGCCAGTGCTTTCGGAGGTGCGGGGAATAGTCGAATCGATTGTGGGCGTCCAGGAGGCGCGAATGATTTTCGATCAACACCCTGCCGAGGTGCTCGACGGGAAAGTTCCAGACGTGACGCCGGCTGTTTGTGCGGAGAAAAAGAAGGATTCTTTGATGCGGCGCATTTTTCCATTTTGGCAATGATTTGGGAAGCCACTGCGTTAAAAGTGAGTCTTGATAACGCCTGCGCCGACCTGTTCATACCAGGTTGCGTTCAAAACGGGCGGGGATTAACCCCATAAGCGCTTAAATAAGGATGAGGCACTACAAGGAAAAGAGACGTCATTCCGGCGAAAGCCGGAATCTTTACTGTGAAATTAATAAGTAATGCACTGGACCCCGGCTTCCGCCGGGGTGACGAAAATCCTAATCCTGCCGTCAGTAAATTCAATAACTTGCGCGCTTATTTGAGCGCTTATGGGGATTAACCGCTGCACCTCAACCCTACGTAGGGAGGGGGGAGCGCAGCGAATGCGTCGCGCGATGTATGCCCTCCCAAAATGTTTCATATTGAACCCAACTTGGCATCAAGGGGTATGCGGGATTTAGCCGCTTCCGGGGAAAGTCAGCACCTCATTGTTTATCAAGAACTCAATAATATTATCCACAATCTGTTCAGGCGTGTTTTTTTCCGTGTGTATCACGATTTCAGGCCGGATTGGCGGTTCATAGGGGTCGTCCACTCCCGTGAAGCCCTTAACTTCGCCCTTTCTGGCCTTTTTATACATGCCCTTCGGATCACGCATCTCGCAAACTTCCAAAGGGGTGTCGACATAAATTTCGACAAATTTCAGGCCGGCGGCGTTGTGAATTTGGCGGGCAAAATCTCTTTCTTTCCTGTAAGGGGAAATGAAGCTTGTCATTACAATAAGTCCAGCGTCTGCGAAAAGCTTGGCAACCTCCGCAATGCGCCTTATGTTTTCCTCCCGATCTTTGGCGCTAAAAGCCAGATCCTTATTCAACCCGTGCCGTACGTTATCACCATCGAGGACATAAGAGAGGCAACCACGCTTTGTGAGTTCGTATTCAAGCGCGAAAGCAGTTGTACTCTTGCCGGAAGAGGGCAGGCCGGTAAACCAGAGGGTGACGCTGCGCTGACGTAAAATGTTCTCGCGATCCTCTCGCTGAACCTGTGTCTGATGCCATAATATGTTGGTCGCTCTTACCGGGATGTCCATGGTCGATACCTTTCCATAATCAGGGGGCAGAAAAGAGATGTCGGCCCGCACGATGATCAAGTTGGGCGTGAAGCGCCCGAACTGCATTTTGATGTCGAATTCAGCCCTAAGACCAATTCGCGTTCAAGATCGGGCGGGGATGGACCCCTGCACCTCAACCCTACGTGGGGGAGGGGGAGCGCAGCGAATGCGTCGCGCGATGTATGCCCTCCAGGGACATCCATCTTGGGCGCAAATTGGTATAAGAAGCTTCCGGCGAACCCCCAAAGTCCTTAAGAACCGGTCAACCCCTAACATATTCGAGTCGAAAACGCAAGCGATCAGGAACGCTGCGCTGGATGATGGTTCGGAATTTGTTTGAAGAGAAGTTTACCTGGATGTATAAGATACCCGAACATCCGCCAACCAAACAGGGTCTGTAGAATGCCGATTTTTGCAGCACATGAGTCGGGTGATTGGAAAAGGGCGCGGTTGTGGAGCCTGGGGATCGCCTTAACCGCTCTGCTCACGGTCTTTACGGCCGGAATTGATGATGCAGTCGCTTTGCCGTCGAATAACGTGCCGCTTGACGACTGGTCCTATGCGGCCCTGGACAAACTGGCGGGCTTCGGCCTGATCCATTCGGACGTGCACGGGATGCGGCCTTACACGCGTCAGGAGGTCGCAAGGCTGGTAAACGAGGCGCTGGACTACAAGGAGGAACGCAAAGCCGATCTCCCTCCGCTTATCGAAGGTCTGCTGGAAAGATTCCAGAAAGAGTTCAGGGAGGAGCTTACGGTGTACGGGAGGGGAAAGGACGATGAGCCGGCCGCATTTGTTTTCAAGCCGATCGTGGAAGCAAAGGCGGACTACGTCCATTCGGACGGCCAGCCAAAGGATTTTCTCAACGTATTGTCAAAAGGGGGAGTGAGGCAATATCCGTCGGGCGCAGGCGGGATAGTCGGCTATGAGGGCACGCCTCTGCTGCCCTATAAAGAGGGGGTTGTATACGGGCAGGGAAATAACTTTTCATTTCAATTTGCATCGAGTTTTCAGCTATGGGACCTGTTGTCGGGCTGGGTGGAGCCCATAGTGATCGAGCGCGGAAACTCGACTGCGGGCAGAAGCACCGGCTCCATTCCGAGCAACGTCGGCAGCCTGGAAAACACGGAAGTCGACCTGTTCAAGGGGTATATAAAGTTTTCCCCCTTCGACTGGTTCGAAGCGGAATTTGGGCGCGACTCCATGTGGTGGGGCCAGGGGGACCACGGCACACTGATTCTGACCGACAACGCCGCCCCGCTTGACATGCTAAAAATTTCCAATTCCACGCCGTCTCTTCTGCCCTGGTACTTCAGCTACCTGGGACCCTTCAAATACGCTGTGTTCTGCGCGGTGCTCGAGGACGACCGCGACTATGCGGATACAAAGTTCGGAGGCATGCGTTTGGATTTCAAACCGATTCCCAACCTGGAAATCGGCATGTCGCACACGTTCATGTTCGGCGGCCAGGACGGCCCGTCACCCAACAGCTTTTATCAATTTGTCAAGTTAGCGGCGCTTGCGCAATACAGCACGGTCGGCGTGCACAATATGGCCGCTTTTGACTGGCGCTACCGGATGCCCTTCCTGTGGAACGCCGAATTCTATGGGGAGTGGGGGGGCAACGACGCGGGACTCAAACCCGAGATAAGAAATTTTTTGTTCCAGGATATCGGCTACATCCTCGGGTTATACTTCCCCAGGATCGACCCGCAGGGCCGGGCCGACCTGCGGATCGAGTATGCGGACAACGTCAACGAGGGGGGCGTGGGGAGCAAGCTCAACGGCATGTGGTACACACACGGCACCTATACGACGGGGGTGACTTACAACGGGCTAATCCTGGGGGACGCCATCGGGCCCGATGCGCGTGATATTTATGTGCGGGTGAGCTATTACGTGAGAAATAATCTTAAGGCGGGGGTGGATGCAGAGTATTGGCAAACAGGGGCAAATGTGGGCCCGGCTATAGAGAGTGAATACCAGACAGGGGCAGACATAACCTGGGACATAAACCCGTCGCTGAGCGCCATGGTCCGGTACGGGTGGGGGGCCATCCAAAACTTTGACCTTGTGAGGAGCGACAATCGCAGCGACAACCTGCTCATGTTAGAGCTGAGGTACAAGTTTTTTTGAGCGCAAACCAAAAGAAGTAAACCCGCTCCCCAATTATCAATGGAAAGTGCCGCCTCGCTGCCGCCGGCCTCGATCAGATCAGGAGCCACGATCGCAGTGACAACCTGGTCATGTTATGCCAAGTAGCGTTCAAGACCAATTCGCGTTCAAGATCGGGCGGGGATGAACCCCATAAGCGCTTAAATAAAGGGAAACGACCACCCTTGATAAGCCAGGCTGCCGCCGAGGACAGGAGCAAACCCCCCTTTTCTAACGGGGGATTTAGGGGGATTTTTCAAAGTATCTAAGGCCTTAGTGATTCAAAATCCCCCCTGCCCCCCTTTACGAAAGGGGGGTGAAATAGTCTCTCTCTTGCCTGTTGGCAGCTTATTTAAGCGCTTATGGGGATGAACCCCGCCCCTACTTAGTCCCGGGAGGGCTTTATGACCTGCCGGGACATCCATCTTGGGCGCAAATTGGTACAAGAACGCAATTGGCATGAGAAAGCACGTTGAGAAATCATTAGCAGGGGAGGGTTAAATGGAACTCTATGGGATCTATGGCGCAGGCGGGTTTGGGCGTGAGGTAATGCCGGTTGCACGTCAAATGCTTGAGCGTCTTCATGGAGCCGAAAATCGCGGATTTGAGCTGGTCTTCATTGACCAAACTCTCGGAAATAGAATGATCATTAATGGGCACAGGGTGATGAGCCAAGCGGATTTTCTTTCTTTTGAGGCCAGCAGTAAGTTTTTCAACATCGCTATTGCAGACTATAGTGCTCGGGAACGAATAGCGAAGGAAATGATGGATGCCGGTGTTAATCCGTTTACGATCCGGGATTTTAGTTCAGTCATATATGACAATAATTGGTTAGGAGAAGGCGCAATACTGTGTGCATTTACTACTATAACATCTAATGCCAGGATCGGGAGATTTTTTCATTCAAATATATATTCATATGTTGCACACGATTGTATCATTGGTGACTTTGTCACATTCGCGCCAAGCGTTCATTGCAACGGTCGGGTTATTGTTGAGGATTACGCATATATCGGAACCGGGGCCGTAATCAGGCAGGGGAGCGACGAGAGGCCGATTGTGATAGGGAAAGGCTCTATTGTAGGGATGGGGGCTGTTGTTACGAAGAGCGTCGAGCCGTTTACCGTAGTTTTTGGAAACCCTGCCGCCGCGGTTAGGAAATAGCGTTTGTTTGATACAGGGCTTGTCTTCGAATAACTGACACAACCCGCTCCAGATCGTGGTCCGACATGGCGGTCCCGGAAGGCAGGCAGAGCCCCCGTTTAAAAAGGTCCTCACCCACTTCACCACCCACTGTTCTAATGTTGAACGGCTTTCCCGACACGGGGTGGAGATTGCTTTTGAAGACAGGCTGGAGGTGCATTGGCTTCCAAATCGGCCTTGCTTCGATGTTTTGTGCTTCGAGAGCGATCCGCACCGCCTCCGAATCGACGCCAAATTCTTCAGGCGTTATAAGCACGACCGTCAGCCAGCGGGTCGAACGGCTGTAAGCCGGCTCGGGCATGAACTCGATGCCAGCCAGGTCGCAAAGCGAATCTTTATAGAAAGAGAAGATCTGTCTTTTTCGATTTATCCGTTCCTGAAGGACCTGAAGCTGGCCTCGCCCAATTGCCGCTACGACGTTGCTCATGCGGTAATTGAACCCGATTTGCGAATGCTCATAATGAGGCGCCGGGTCTCTGGCCTGCTGCGAGAGAAAGCGCGCCTTCCGAATGATGTCCCGATCGTTTGAGGCGAGCATTCCACCTCCCGATGTCGTAATGATCTTGTTGCCGTTGAAAGAGAAAACAGCAGCTTTGGAACCCGTCCCGGCATGGACCCAGCCGGAGTCCTCAACGCCGTCAAAGGTTGGCGCACCGTCGACGGACGGGCTGCCTGCCTGACAGTACCTGGCTCCCAGGGCTTCAGCCGCATCTGTAACCAGAGGGACGCCGTAATGCTCACAGATGCCCCGGATGCGTCCATAGTCGGCACATTGACCATACAGGTCGGTTGTTACGACGGCCTTCGGCATGCGGCCTCTCTTTTCACTCGCATGCAGCTCTTCTGCGAGCAGATCGGGGTCCATGTTCCACGACGACCGTTCCGAGTCCACAAATACCGGGATCGCTCCCTGAAAGATGATGGGCGTAACGCCGCCGATGAATGTAAGCGTGGATACGATAACTTCATCCGCGAGGCGGACGCCCAGGATGTGCAATGACAGATGCAGGGCCGCTGTCCCGCTGGATAGGGCGACACAATGGGGGAGCCCGGTGTATGCCGCGAATTCTCTTTCAAACGCATCCACCATTGGACCTAAAGGGGCGATGTAGTTGCTTTGGAAAGAGTCGTGAATAAAATCAAGCTCGCTACCGCCCATATGAGGGGGTGATAGAAAAATGCGCCCGGGCTTTGTGCTCATTTCTCGCTCGTCCCCATGAACTCAGACACCGTGGCTTCACCTGCGGCACTGATTCCCTCTCGTCTAAGCACCTTTAGGATCGTCATGGCGATGATCTTTGCATCCAACCCCAGCGACCAGTTGTCCGCATACCACAAATCCAGGGCAAATTTTTCTTCCCAGGTGACGGCATTTCTTCCATTCACCTGAGCCCAGCCCGTGATTCCCGGTTTCACGGAGTGGCGGCGCATCTGCTCCGGCGTATATCTGTCGAGATACTGCATCAGCAAAGGCCGGGGCCCCACGAGGCTCATGTCCCCGGTCACAACGTTGAAAAGCTCCGGAAGCTCGTCAAGGCTTGTGCTCCTGAGAAATCTGCCAAAACTCGTCAAACGCGCTCCATCGGGCAGCGGTTCCCCCGCGGGGTCCCGGTAATCGTTCATAGTTCGGAACTTATAGATCACAAAGGGTTTTCCCATGAGTCCGGGGCGAGATTGGCGGAAGAATATGGGCGAACCAAGGCAAATACGTATGAGGACTGCAACCGATAGAATGACGGGGCTCAGCAGCACAATGGCGGAGACGCCGAGTAAAATATCGGCAAGGCGCTTGGCGGCCGTGCGGAGTATTCTCAATGAGGGAGAGGTTTCAGCATGATATTCTGACAAATATGCTCATGCCTCCAGATCCAGGAGAATATTCTCGAGTTTGCGGGCAAGCACGGCGGTATCGAGATGCTCCCGGGCGTATTGCAAGCCGTTGTCGCCCAGACGTTTTCGCTCCGCCGGATCCATCTTGAGAAAAGCCAGGATCGCCCGGCTCATGGCTCGAGGGTCTTCAGGCGGAATGGTTACCCCCGCATTGGCATCGGCCACGGGATCGTTGGCTGACTTGCCTGCGAAGATGATGGGGCGACCGGAGCCGAGGTAATCGAATATTTTGTTCGAATTGATGCCGAACTGGTAGACGGGCGTATCTTTTACACTCGCGACGAGGAGGTCTGCGGTATTGAGCTCTTTGGGGATTTCCGCCTTAGGCACGGCTGGTCTGAGTTCGAAATCTTTTACCCCCAGATGTTGAGCGCGCGTTGAAATGGAGGCGCTCTGATTTCCCCCGCCGATAATCACAAACCTGACTCCCCGGACGCCTTCGTCCTGGAGGATTTTTGCGGCCTCCAGAATCACATCGAGGTCGTGCCCGTATTTGGATCCGCCTCCCGCATAAGCCACTACGAGCGAATCGGGCTTTCCGCCGTCAAAAGGGGCACAATCCTTGAAGCGAGCCAGCCTGACCCCGTTTGGAACCCATTCTATGCTGCTCCTGTTCACTCCGCACCTGCAGATATGCCTGTAGGCGAAAGGCAGCACGGCAATAATCCTGTCGGCCCTATGATAAAGTATACGCTCGATCATCCGGAAGATAAGGGTGATGGGACTGTTTTGCGAAAGGGCGCCTATATCGATAAGGGCCTGCGGCCAAATATCTCTTACCTCAAAGCAGAATTTGGAGTTGAGGATTCGCGACAGCAGGCACGCGGACAGGCCGGTAAACAGGGGAACGGATGGTCCGAATATTACGTCGGGAGCGGGCCTGATTGTTCTGCCGACCTGGAGTGCCCGCCAGGCGTTGGACAACATGTTAAGCCCCCGCCCCAGACCATTGTCCTCATAGGGGATCGTCTTGAGCCATATTACCCGAATACCGCCGAACCACTCCTCCCTCCATTTTTCACCTTTTTGGAGGTGTTCCCGATGGGTGAAATGGCTGTAGCTGGAGGTAAAAATCGTGATGTGATGGCCAAGTCCGGTCAGTTCAACAGCATAGTCGTAGGTTCTTGAAGCTACCCCATTAGGGGCGTCATAGGCAGATATGTACCAGATGTTCAACTTCAGGTTTCCTTTCATATCGTCGGGAATAAAGGCCAGGGGATGGGATCACGGCGACTGCGCAGGGTTTTCTAAGATCCTCCGGGCAGCCTGGCCGTCGCCGTAGAGCCTTTTTCCAAAATCGAGCCTCTTGCGCCGCATCGTCTCGAACGCCTCGACGATGGCTTCCCTGCTGCTGCCAGCGGTTATGTTATTTCCATTTTGGACTAATTCCACCCATTCGGTTTCGTCCCTTGGGGTCACACAGGGCTTTCGAGAAAAAAACGCTTCCTTTTGCAATCCACCGCTGTCCGGTGTGAATAATGAACTCATGCACCAATTCGGACTACCTTATAATTCTATACACAGCGTCATAAATAATAGCTCAATACCTCATGTCGCGTCATTTCGGCGAAAGCCTGAATCCAATGTTTTTTCAAAGAATTATTAACTGGACCCCGACTTTCGTCGGGGTGACGTAAAGCGCAGGTATTATCTTCGCTGTGTATAGTAACTGTGGCTGCTTTGATAAACTGAGGACGAGCTCCGATTACTGTAGCAACCTTCATGAAATATAAGCCTCGAATCTTCGCAGCCAAACTTCAAGCGCAAGTGGGTTGAATATGTCCTTAGACCATATGTTACCCTTGCCGTCTTTCTGACTGCAATAAATCTCATATTTTCGCAGCAAATTGCGCCTGTTTACCAGGTGCTTTTTGAAAATCATGCTTTCAGGCGAAAAATATTCCTCGACCTGTGTTCGAAAATATTTTTTCAACCACTCTGCTTCAGGATTGAGAAATCCCTGTTTGTCTTTTCGCCAGACGATGTCTGGGGGCAGAAACGGTTCCATGGCCTTGCGAAGAATGAACTTAGTCCAGCCTTTGTTGAGTTTTCTTTCCATCGCGAGCGGCACCAGGAAATCCATTATGCGATAGTCCAGAAAGGGCAGGCGGATTTCGCGCGACCAGGCCATCGACATGCGATCTTCATAATGGGTCAGGATCGGTACTGAGAATCTTTTCAGGTCTAGGGCCTGTCGTTCCTGTACCGTCATATTCGCAGACATGCCCATCGGCTGCGGCCTGAAGCCACAAAGGGCGCTCCCGAGCACAGGGGGTTCGGAAGGTTTCAATGCGGAGGGCAGGTAGCGTTTAGCCTCCCGCACCGAGAACTGGGAGATTATCGTGCCCTGGTGGAGAAATTCGGAGCACACTTTTGCGGCCTTGAAGTACTCATGGCGCGAAGCGAGGTGTTGAAGATAAAAGCCCAGGTATTTTCTGTAGCCGCAAAGGAGTTCATCGGCGCCCTGGCCGCTCAAAATGACGGTAATACCCAGCCGTTTTGCTTCTCTCATCAGCAGGAAATGCGCGACATTTGAAAAACTCCCAACCGGCTCATCGTTGTGCCAACAAGCCTGGTAGAGATAATCGATGGCCTGCTCGGGTTTAAAGTCCAGAACAACCTTGTTGGCCCTGACGCCAAGGTGTTGCTCCATGCGATCGATGAAAGGCGATTCATCATACCTGCCGTCAGCGCTTACCGCGGAGAGCAGGTTAAGTGCGTCACGGCCGACAATGCAGCGCATCGCAGCCGCAATCGATGAAGAGTCGATTCCACCGGAGAGCAAAAGCCCGACCGGCACATCGCTTCTCAGGCGCAAACGCACGGAATCGATAAACAGAGCGCGCAAATACTCGGTTGATTCTTTTTCCGAAGTCGGCCCGGCGGGCTTGGAGGGAAGATCCCAATAGTGTCTGAATTCCAGCTTGAGGGGCGGCGAAGACAGGTCGATAGCGCACCAGCTTGCGGCGGGAACTTTCAGAATCCCGTCGAAAAAGGTCTTCTCGCCCGTATCCAGCAAGGACTGATCGAGGTATTCGGCCACCGCCTGATGATTGAGGGAGAATTTTGCGGGAGACATTTCCAGCAGTGTCTTGATTTCGGAAGCAAAGTAGAACCCGCTGCCGTTGCTGTAATAGTACAGTGGTTTCTTTCCCGCGCGGTCCCTGGAAAGAACGAGCCGCCTGTTCTCCACATCCAGCCAGGCAAACGACCACATGCCGTTGAACTTCGGCAGCGCTTCTTCAGGCCCCCAGCGATGCAGGGCGGCCAGGACCACCTCCGTATCGGAATCGCTTTGGAACCCATAGCCATAAGCGGCGAGTTCTTCTCTTAATTCCCTGTAGTTATAGACTTCGCCGTTGAAGACGATGACCCCTTTGCCGTCGGGGGATTTCATGGGCTGACTGCCCGCCTCGGAAACGTCAAGGATCGAGAGCCTTTGGTGAGCCAGTCCTACAGTCAGGTTGCAGAGGCGGTATTCTATCCTGCCCCTGGAATCCGGCCCGCGATGCTTTTGGACCGCTTCAGCCTTGTGGAGTTTGTCGCCTACCTGATTCAGCGGGCTGATGATTCCAACGATTCCACACATATATGACTGCTCTTTGGAGTTATCCTAATATATTTGCATAGAGCAAAAGCAGCTTTTCAGCCTCTTTGCCCCAATTGTATTCACCCATTATTGCCGTTTTTCCCCTTTCTCCCATGGCGCCGGCCTCCTCAGGGTGGGAGAGCAGGTATTCGACAGCATCGGCAATGGCTTTTGGATTATACGGATCGACTACAATGCCGAGGCCTCCGGCATCGACAATACGTCGCCAATACGGCATATCGGTTGCTATGACGGGCAACCCGCAGGACATATACTCGTAGATCTTTGTCGGCTCACTGCGCAAATGATTGGCGATCGGCAGGAACAAAACGACCCCGAACCTGGCCCTGTTCAATAACTCAGCGACCTGCTCACGGGTCTGCCATCCGAGAAACTTCAGCCGGTGGCCGCCCGGCATCCGGGAGACTTCTTCCAGAAGGGCGGGCGGGAGCGTTCCGGCAATATGCAAATGGAAGTCACAATCCTTGGGCAGCATTGACAACCCGGCCGCCAATTGCCGGATGCCCCGCTCGGGGGTCACCCCCCCGACGTACGCCCCGATGCCGGGCCTCGCCGAAAATGGTATTGGAGCTTCTGTTGAAAGTTCTCCTATGATGGGATAGTTACTGACCAGGACGGTTTTTTTTGGTTCAAACCTTTCCAGCAGGGCAGACCGGGACACGACAATTCCATCGTAGAACTTGGAGCAAAAGGACTCGAAAAGCCCTACGAGAAGGGCCATGGCAGGTCTGAGGCTTTTAGGAAGCCACTCCTTATCCTTGATGTCCTCGCCCAGTTCTTCGTGAACGTCGTAAACGACTCGTTTGCCTTTCATTTTTAGAAGCAATCCGACAATCATCAACTCGGGATCGTGAAAATGGTAGAGATCCGCGCCCAGAGAGACGGCCGCACGGTATACGAAACGAATGGTTTTAAACATCCGGTCGAAGCGGTGTGCAGGCATTGGGACCGAAACGAGGTTTACGCCATTGGAGCATCCCGTGCCCGAGCCGGGAGAAATCAGGGTGACTTGATAGCCGCCCCGGGCAGTCGAGATACACTCCTTCCTGTATATCCTGACGTCGTCTTGCCGGTGTACCGAGGTCAGGTGCACGATCCTACGGCTTTTCTTTACCGCCATGCGGCTTCCTGCGGCGCGAGGGCCCGTTCTTGGCGTCAGGGACCGGCAACAGCCTGCTGGAAACAATCCCCAATATCATCACCTGCACGATGCCCCCTGTTACCAGACATGTCTGCAACCCTTCCCCCGTGAATGAAAGCGCAACCATGCTGAAAAGCAGCACCCGTACGCGCAGGTCGAAATCGCGGTAAATGCTGTCAACGATCCATAGAATAATTGCGCCCAAAAACGTTACAATGAAAAGGCCGGAGTAACCGAGGTTAGCAAAGCCGTCAGCCCAGATGTGGGCGGTAGCGTTTGGGATTATCCTGCTTCCAAACGCCGCGTATTGGCTCCCTATAACTTCTGCCGGAGACATCTGTCCGAATGCATAGGGGACGATGCCTTTCAATATCGAATTTCCGAAAAAAACGTAATCATTTTGAGAGAAAAAATCAAAATAAGCCCCGCTGAGATGCCCAGGCACGCACAGCCACCTCTGCAAGAAGAAGAAGATTGCAGTACTGACAGGCGGTTTCAAAAACGAGCAGAGGACACTTGATATGATTACCATGACAGAGATGATGGAAATGAAAACGAGTCCTCTATTTTTTTTCACTTTAAACGCCAGCAGCCATATTAAGAACACAAACGGTACTGAGATTACAAAGCTCTTTAAACTGGTGATTGAAAAGAGGATAATCTGTAAGACAATGCCCATGGCGATGAGAAAATAATTCTGTCTTATGAGTCCGATCATTTGAAGCAGGGGGTTTATCACAATGCCCTGAGTCCAAATCATGTACCTGATTATAACCGGCACCTCTGCCAGTATACGTTTGACCTGTGTTCGCAGCTTGTACACGTTTTTAAGTTCCAAAACTGATCCGGGCATTCCAAATATTCTTATTACGAAGATATAAGTTATCAATGTGAATACAATAATAAATATCCATAAGAACACTCTATTAATTCTAATTCCTCGAATATGTATATATGATAAGGACGACACACGGCTCAGGCCTATTATACACAATACAAGAATCAATAAAAAGATAGAGTAGTCAATATATAGAGTTGGAGTAATAATGTGAAAACCTATTATGATTGAAGGTACGACGACAACAACATACAAAAGTATAACCTGGAAATCAGACGGCCTATCGAGCTCCAATGGTAACCAAAACGCTGGGAACATCGCCAATGCAAACTGAATTATATATAGAAATGCAGGTATTTGCTGGGTTGCCATTCCAGCGTGGAAATATGTAGGAGAAACTACATAAATATAAGCAATTGTGATCGTAGTGGTATATAAAAGCGCGATCAAAGGCATCGCGAATCGCTGTGATAGGCTCTTATTCATCTATATCGCTTCCAGTCTTGTTCAAGTTCTTTGTCTTCAAGTCGCTTAGACTTTTTGCGAAGTATTGTACCCAATTAGGACGGGTATTGTATATAATGTAGACCATTATAAGAATTAACGCAGAGCAGGAGAGGAATTTTATGTAATCATGGGCATTGAGAGTGTATTCCACCGACAGGGCGAGAACACATAACAGCCAGGACCACGACTGGCGGTAAAATGATCTGCCGGGTTTTGGAAGTTCATAGAACTTTGCGGCAATGAGAGCGCCGCAAAGGCCTGCGAGAGTGTAGCCCAGCGGCAGGGCCAAAGCGGAAGCAGAGGCGAGCGGGAGGTGACAGAAGCGCAGAGATGCGTAGAAGGTTATGCCGGCAGCGGCGGCGCCCGCACCGTAGGAGAGCGAATTCCACGGCAGACGCGAAACTGCATCCAGGGGTGAGCGTAGGACTTCCAGGAGCAGATAACCCGGCAACATGAGCGAAATCCCCACGATCAGTCCGCCGTAAGCTGAGAAGCTTGGACCGAGCCAAGCGGCGATTATCGATGGAATGGCTCCCAGGCAGAACAGTGTCCCCAAAATGCCGACGGTATAGGTAAAGCTCAGGATATCGGTCAGTTGCGCTGCCGATTGGCTTCTATTGCCGGAGGAGATTGCCCTGCTGAAATAGGGCAGCAGAACGAAGCCGATTGGAGCGGTCAGAAGTGAGGAAGCCGCCAGAATCGCCAGAAGGCTGTTAACGGCTGCAAGAAGCTCGGGTTGATTCCGGTTTGATATCAGCCAGGGAATCATTGTGCTGAGGATCGCGGCCATAGCGAGAGTCAGGAGCCGCGGCATGCCGAAGGCAAGAAGGCCGCGCATCTCACCTCGGTCAAGACGGACGGTTTTGCGGGAGAGCAATCCGCGCGGCATCCTGGTGGCGAAGAGGTGTAAAATAAAAATAAAGCTTGTAAGCGCAGACACGCATCCCATCGTAGACACTACCGCGCGCAGGTCCGACTTTCTGCCTACGATGAGGCACAATGTGGGCAAAAAGGCGATGCATACGAGACGGATCAGATTTGCCGAATTAAATGAGAACAGGCCGCGCATTATGCCGTTGGCGATCAATAAGATGCCGTAGGCAAACAGCAATGAGCAAAACGGCGTGACCCACGGCGACATTTTGGCGCTGCCAAATAAGAGCGCGGCTGAAGTTTGCGGGAAAATCAGAAAAAGCAGACACACAGCGGCCAGGATGCCTGTTCCCGTGAAGAGCCCGGTCCATATGACCCTCCACCTGCTTTCGGCATCCGCAGTTCTGCTGCGCACCCCTAATTCCCGCGCAATGGCCAGGGGAAGCTGAAGCAGAATTACCCATTCCAGGGCGGCGCGT
>DASPQK010000337.1:0-2442 GCA_035624985.1 Syntrophobacteraceae bacterium
GACCAGATTGTGCTGCTTCTGCGCGAGTGGTACATGCATCCTAACGGGCAGTTGCCGGCCTACGAGTGGGACCTCAACGACGTAAACCCTCCGGTACTGGCCTGGGCCGCCTGGCGGGTTTACAAGATCGCGGCTCCACGCGGCGAACGTGACCTGTTTTTCCTTGCCCGGGTGTTCAACAAGCTTGCGCTCAATTTCACCTGGTGGGTTAACCGCAAGGACCTGGACGGGGAAAACCTTTTTACGGGGGGCTTCCTGGGGCTCGACAACATAGGTGTCTTCGACCGCTCTCGCCCATTGCCGACCGGCGGACACCTGGAGCAGGCCGATGGAACTGCCTGGATGGCCTTCTATTGCGCCACCATGCTCTCGATAGCGCTTGAGTTGGCGAAATGGGACCCGCCATACGAGGATATGGCATCAAAGTTTTTTGAACACTTCATAGCCATCGCCGACTCGATAAACAACTTTAGAGGGACCGGCCTTTGGGACGACGAGGATGGATTCTACTACGATCATCTTCATCACGACGGCGAATTCATCCCGCTGCGCATCCGGTCAATGGTCGGCATAATCGCGCTGCTCGCTGTTGAGATAATAGAAGATCAAGTTGTGCAGAAAATGCCCGGTTTTCTGAAGCGCATGAACTGGTTTTTGGAAAATCGTCAAGATCTCACCGGGATATCGACATGCATGGCGACACAGAAGGAATTGGGGCACGCCCGTCGATTGCTCTGCATCCCATCGCGTCATCGACTTGTTCGTGCTCTTCGATATCTGCTGGACGAAAATGAATTTCTCTCTCCTTACGGAATCCGGTCGATGTCCAAGGCGCATGGAAAGAATCCTTTCAGGTTCAAGCTGCGGGACACTTTACTGGAAGTCGGATATGCACCTGGAGAATCAAATTCGAACCTCTTTGGGGGAAACTCCAACTGGCGAGGCCCAATCTGGTTTCCGATCAATTACCTGCTGATCGAGGCGCTGGAGCGTTATTACCACTTCTATGGCGACACTCTAAGGGTGGAGTTCCCTACCGGTTCCGGTGAATTGATGAACCTGGACGAAGTAGCCACCGAACTTACCAGGCGGCTTGTAAGCATCTTCCTGCCCGGCAAAGACGGATGTCGTCCCTGGCACGGAAACGTGCGTAAGTTTACCGACGATCCCTACTGGCGTGATCTCACACTCTTTTACGAGTACTTTCATGGTGACACGGGACGAGGCCTCGGGGCGAGCCATCAGACCGGCTGGACCGCTCTGATTACAAGAAGCATAAAGGATTTGGGCCTGCGGGGAACGGGAACGAAAAGATGACGATTGCCATGTACAAAAACTGTCGAGTTGAAATCTTGGATAGAGCTTGCCAACATACTGATTTCACAGAAGATTTATGTATGGAACCGAAGGGGTGAAGACAGGTTCTCGCTGCATTCGCTGTAAATACAGAGAAATTTGCTTTTGCGATTCTATAACATTTTGATTTAATTGCTCTTTCCCGACTTTGTCATACGAAATAACAGCGGCGAACAGCGGGCTCAAATGGAAATAGTCAGTGGTTACAGGTGAATAGTGAATAGTGGACAAAGAATCGTGCCTTTTCTAAAGGGTTGCCTAGCCACTCGAACCACGCGATGCACGTGGGGCCGCCTTAGCCCCGCGTTTTGCGGGATTGCGGGCCGGGTGTCGGATGCCGGGTGTCCGGTTTCGTGTATAGGACTCCACTCAGCTCCCCGCAAACACGACATCCGATGTCCTGTTTCCGTTCGCGGTTGTTTTAGAGCTTTTGCCGGGCGCATCACCTGAAAATTCAGGCGAAATTCAGGCCCGCAGCAAGCAGCCGGGAGCCGAACCGCTGTGAGATATCAAGTTTTCAAAGAGAGCGACGTGTACGGTCGCTTTGCGAGTGAGCAGGGATCCCGCGCGTAGCGCGGAAGTGAAAAAATGCGCTCAAACTCGGCAAATATTATACTTCCGAAAAAGAAGTATTGTCAAGAAAAAAAAGAAGTATTTTTTAACGGGTGATCGATATTGTGGGCCACGAGACGCGAAAGCAGAGTCCGGCACTCAGCCGACTGAGTGGTGGAGAGGACTGAGGAATAACGAATGTAGAATATCGAATGTCGAATGATGAATGATGAAGGCTGGCAAAGGTTTCTTCTTATACCAGGTTGCGTTCAAATCGTTGCCTTGGGGAGGGCGTAAAGCCCTCCCCTACGTAGCGGCGGCGTTCATCTCCGCCCAATCTTGAACTTGGTATTAGTACTTGCTTGCATAAATTAGGGCAACGTCTCAGAGTTGCTCGAAACTCGTCATTCCGGCATGCTTTACCGTGAAAATCCTTGAGCGTGCGGGATGCTCAATGGGCAAAAGTTTCCCCTCCTTTATCGAAAAGCCGATAGAGGTGTCGGGTGATACTGCAACGCGTGCGGTTTAATGCTT
>DASPQK010000338.1:0-18327 GCA_035624985.1 Syntrophobacteraceae bacterium
TGGCTATTTTCATCAGAACCCTCCCCACAGTCGTTGATATAGCGCAGCCAAGACGCCGAAAACAGCGCCGACCGATCGACCCGTTCACCGTATCAGTGGGGATTATTTATCAGGTTTGAGAGGGAAATACAAGAACAGCGAGGACGGAAGACGAATGCCGGATGAGGTATGGAAGATGAGGGGCGACATACGAGGCAACCGGAAAAGGCCAATCATATGCATTTGTCAAGTGCAAAGCCTTTCTTTAAGCAAGCTGAACCTGGACTGCATGCGGTTGTTTTTCACAGCGATCGCGAGCGCTTTTTTCGAACCTACTATTACAACCAGTTTCCGTGCCCTGGTGACGGCCGTATAGAGAAGGTTGCGCTGGAGCATCATGAAGTGTTGGGTGAGCAGCGGGAAGACCACTGCGGGGTATTCACTTCCTTGTGACTTGTGGATGCTGATTGCGTAAGCGTGAATGAGTTCCTCGAGTTCGGAGAAACCGTACTTTACTTTTCTGCCGTCAAATTCGACCTGGATTTCCCCTTCTTCAAGACCGATCCATCGGATGCGGCCAATATCCCCGTTGAATACATCCTTGTCGTAGTTGTTCCTTATCTGCATCACCTTATCATTTATGCGGAAAGCGCGGCCCGCCGTCTCAAGGGTAATTCCCCTCGGGTTGAGGGCCTTCTGGAGAACGAAATTAAGGTTTTGCGATCCGGCCTCTCCACGGTGCATGGGGCTCAAGACCTGGACGTCCTCCATGGGATCCAGTCCGAAGCGCTTGGGTATCCTCTCGGTGCAAAGGTGGACGATGGTGTTCAACGCCTCCTGCGGGTCTTCTCTGCTTATGAAGTAGAAATCCTGTCTTCGGCCGCTGTCGGCGCGCAGGTCGGGAAAAACCCCCTGGCGGATGAGGTGGGCGTTTGTTATGATTCTGCTTCGGCTGGCCTGTCGAAATATCTCTTTCAAACGGATAACCGGGCACCTTTCCGATTGGATTATGTCGCCCAGCACGTTGCCGGGCCCCACGGAGGGGAGCTGGTCGACATCGCCCACCAGGACCAGAACGGCGTGAGGCGGCGCTGCTTTGAGCAGGTGGTTGGCAATTACTATGTCCATCATGGAAATCTCGTCCACGATGAGCAGGTCTGCGGAAAGCGGTTTTTGCTCGTTTCGCTGAAACCCACCGAGTTGGGGGCTGAATTCCAGGAGCCTGTGGATTGTAGCCGCCGGGTGTCCCGTCGCTTCCGAGAGTTTCTTGGCAGCGCGCCCGGTGGGCGCCGCAAGGCTCACCCGCGCTCCCATGCGCCCGTATATTGCAAGAATCGCCCGAACAAGCGTGGTTTTGCCGGTGCCGGGTCCCCCGGTTATTACAACGACTTTTTCGCGCAGGGCCAGCCTGACCGCTTCTTCCTGAAGGGGGGCCAGCGAGAAATTGAGCCGCCCGCGCACCCAATCCAGTGCGCCTTGCGGATCTATCCTGGCTTGCAGCCTCCTGTAGCGCTGAATTGCGGCAAATCGACCGGCTGTGCCGACTTCAGAGGCATGCAGCGGGCTCAGGTATATCGCTCGTTCGTCTCCGAACTGCTCCGCAGCCGCCGGTCCAAGCTTTTCCTCTTTTATGCGCATGTCCGCTCTGAGCCGGAGCAACGCCTCTTCCAGGATCGCCGCGTCGATTTCCAGTGTTCTGCAGCAGCGCTCTATCAGCAGGCAGTGCGGCAAACAAACGTGCCCTTCCTCGGTAGCCTCATGCAACACGAAAAGGATGCCGGCTTCGGCCCTCAGCGGAGAATCGGCTGAAAATCCAAGGCTTCCGGCAAGTCTGTCGGCGGTAAGGAAACCGATTCCCGTAATTTCCATCGCGAGCCGATAGGGATTTTCCTTTACGATATCCACGGACTGCGGGCCATAACTCTTGAAAATGCGGGTTGCCAGCGTTGCGCTGGCGCCGTTGGACCTCAGGAAGATCATCAGAGTGCGGATTTCTTTTTGCTCCTCCCATGCCTTTCGTATCTGCCCTATCCGGTATTTGCCGATCCCTTCGATCTCAAGCAGGCGCTCTATCTGGTTTTCGATTATGTCCAGGGTTTCTTCGGCAAAACGTTTGACAATCCGGTCGGCCATTTTTGGCCCTATGCCCCGTATGAGACCCGACCCCAGGTATTTTTTGATTCCCGCAACCGTCGAGGGCGCTGCGGTCTCGTAGCGATCGACTCGAAACTGTCTGCCGAAACGGGCGTGAGTATGCCAGGTCCCTTCCATCACAAGGGTTTCGCCCGGGCACACCGATGCAAAGTTACCAACGGCCGTCACCAGTTCCCTGTATCCGGGGGCCCGGACCTTGATCACACTGTAGCCGTCCACTTCGCTGGCGAAGGTGATTCTTTCCACCAGACCCTGGAGGCTGCCGCTTTTATTTTTGAGCGAATTCTGATTTTCCATATGCAAAAAACTGACAAGAAAGTGTGAAATGTAGTATATTTTATAATTAGTGAGTTAGTACATTATAAAAGAAAAGAGTTGCCCGGTCCTCAATCCCGGCGGCGGAGCGAGTGAGCCATGTCCCTTTACATCAAAACCGACGATTACCGTAAACACGGAATAAGCAAATATTCCGATCCAGCCCTGATAAGGGCCGTTGTGCAAAAGGAGCTTAACATAGACCGGGTCTTCGTTTCATTCGTTAACAAACATGAATATATCAGGGTGGATTTCCTGCGGCCAAGGCCACACCGCAGATTCAACAGGCGAACGGACAGGCGCGCCTCCTCGAGGTAAACCTGGGCGCCTTCGGGCGCCCTATTTTTTTCACTTAATGACATTGGAACTGCGGGTTTTTGCATACGGGACCCTGAAAAGGGGCTTCCCAAATCACGACCCATACTGCGCCGGAATGTTGTGGGCCCGTCCGGCGTGGCTGTGGGGAAGGATCTTCAAGCTCAGCGCTGAAATCCCCGCGATGACGGTACCCCATGAGGATATCCTGGCATTCGGGACGGCAGACGTCCTGGCCGACATTTACTCCCAGGAAAGATTCGAAACCTCGCTGAGAAGCGGGGCAACCGTCGGTTTTGTGTCTTCAGGGCGCGGCCCGGGCTGGAAAAAGGTTCGCGGAGAATTGCTCGTATTTGACGATCCCCAAACCAGGCTGCCGCTTTTTGACCGCCTTGAGGAATTCGATCCGGGGAGTCCATCGACTTACATAAGAGCGCTTGTATTCGCGACCATGGCCGATGGCCTGAGAACCTCCGCATGGACTTATATCGCAGGGTTCGATCCCGCAGGTCTTGAAGAATACGCGGGGGAGAGCTGGGGGCAATGCCGGCAAATCGCTCCGAGGAAAACTTGTCGATAAGGCTTTTTATGCCAGGAAATTTTACAGATTTGGGAAAGTAGGATAACTTATTGATATATAAGGTATTATTGTGTCCCTAGCCCCTGCTTCCCTTTTTTTCATTCGGAATAGTTTACTTTGGGATTGTCCCGTCGGCCCCGCTCACATACTCTTTTTCACGGCATAGTCTTCAGGAACTACGAACAGCGCCGGGTCCAGGGACTTCTGCTCGATTTTTCTGAGGGTGCTGGCGACGGTTTCACCCATCAGGTGGTTAACCGTGTAAACAGGGAAGCCGCCGAGCTTTTCCACCATGCCCGCGACATCGACCTGCCTCAGCATCGGATTGCGCTCCGCGATGGCCCCCACTTTGGCCCCCACGCTCTTCAGTTCCCGGTAGCCTGCGACATCTTCCGAAACCCAGTATTCTCCGTTCATTATGGCAATCCGAACGTTGAACCTGCGGCACCGGTAGCCGGCGATGGTCTTCAACTCATCTGTGGGAGTAACCTGGATCGCCATCATCGCCCCCACTATTTCGGCCGCTTTGTTCTTATCGGCTGCGGATACCCCTGAAAGCCCCGGCAGTTCGGTCAGATTCAGATCTGTACAGGTTTTCGCTCTGGTGTCGAGCGAGTGGAGTTCCATGGCGTCGTAGTCCACAATGTAGACCTTGCTCCCACCCAGTTCCACCCGGAGGGATCTGGGAGTGAAATAGTATTTCTGAATTGAGGTCTTGGTTTGCTTGCCGGAGAGGTTTGTGGATACGCTTTCGGTTTCCCAGTAAAGATCGGCCCAGGCCGAGCGCGCGCAAAATGCGGCAAGCAGCGCCGTGAGGGCAAAACAAATAATAGGACCTGCTTTCACTCCTTACTCCTTGCTCCCCGCCGCCTGCTCCTGCTTCATAAATTCCCTGAAGATGATCAGTTTCTGCACGTCCTGAGTGCCTTCCCCCAAGGAGGAGGCCCATGCGTCCATGGGATACTTGTGAATGGGGTGCTCGAAGACAACCGAAGCGGCTCCGAACAGGTCCGCCGCCCATTGACCCACAGCCCTTGCCAGTTCGACCGAAAGATATTTGGCCATGGAAGCTTCCAGCCTGAAATCGACTCCCTGGTCTTTTTTCCAGCACGTTTTCCAGAGCATCAGCCTGGCGGCTTCGATCCTACAATAAAAATCGGCGGCCTCAAACGATTTAGCCTGCAGGTCGATCAGTTGCCTGCCGAAAATGCGCCTTTTTTTTGCGTGCTCGATTCCGCTTCGGAACGCCCCTTCGGCGGTGCCCAGGGTTAGCGCGCTGATAGTGATACGGCTGTTCGTAAATATCTCGAGCACCTGTTGAAGTCCGCGGCCGCGCCTGCCGATCAGGTTGGCCTCCGGCACGAAGACCTCGTTCAATTGGATTCGCGTGAGATCTGATGGAACCCAAACTTCCTTGTGCAGCCTGGAGCGGTTTACTCCTTTCGAGGAAAGGTCGACCAGAAACATGGAAATCCGGGCGTTTCGCGGCGCATCGGGGTCCGAGACCGCCGTGACGAGGGCGAGGTCGCTTATGTAACCATTGGTCACGTATGATTTAGTCCCGTTCAGCAGCCACCCTCCATCCACCTTCTGAGCCGTTGAAGCTATGCCCGCAACGTCACTTCCTGCGCCCGGTTCGGTATTGCCGACACAAATCAGGGTTTGACCCCTGGCGGCGGGAGGAAGGTAAAGGCTTTTCTGGTCCGCAGTCCCGAAGAGCGTTATCCCCTTCGTACCGAGCGAGACATGCACGAGGACGGCTACGCCGACGCCGGGCGAGGCGATCCCAAGGTATTCTTCCATAAGGGCCAGCTTGAGGGCCCGCTGCTCGACGTACCCGTTGCCGTCCGCATCCAGCCCCAGCCAATCGCGGTCGCCCAGTTCCCGGAAGAAGTCACGGGGAATCTCCTTCTGAGCGTACCATTTGTTAAGGTAGGGCGTGAGGCGTTCGGAGAGAAATTCTTTGTAACGTCCAAGGTCTTCTTCGAATTCGACAGGTATTTGGAAATCCATGACGTAAGGCTCCCTTGTGCCTGCATCAGGCCCGTTGCCGCTGCTGAACCATTTCGCCGTGGCCTGCTCCAGGGCATTTAATGAGTGAGACCGTAAAAACAGCTTTTGAGTCGAGTTTGGAAAAAGAGAGGGCGCCGCCCATCTCCTCAAGAAGTTTAAAGGTCGATGAAATATCGATCCCCTCGCCGCTCGCTTCGAATGGCATAAGCATGTGCTCGGGGTCCCAGGGTTTATTTACCGCTACGTGGCTGGTCATGTCCACATAGACACTGTGTTCGCCGTAGTAAGTCTTAATGGCGATTTCTTTTTCCCTGTCCATCATTCCTACCGCGTTGCGAATCACGGCGATAAAAACCTGAGCCAGAATTTCCGGGTCAACGTGGGCCGTCGGCAAACCCGGATAAAGATTCATTTGAATTTTCACTTCATCTCTTTCCAGTTCGGGGCCGAGCAACGCGAGCGAATCGCTGAGAATCTCATTCACATGACATTCACGAGGATTCATATCCACAGGCTGCAGGTAATTACGAAGCCGGTTGAGCATTGTCTCGAGCCTTTCAGTTTCTCGCACAATGATCTCGGCCTCGGCGGAGTCGGGATACTTTTTAAGCATCCGCCGTGCAAAGCCCCCTATTGAAACGAGCGGATTCCTGATCTCGTGAGCGAGTTCAGCGGATGCAGCGCCCAGCGTCTTTAGCTTTTCTCTCTGCACAAGGGCGGCTTGCGCCTCCCTTAGTTCACGAGTGCGTGCATACACCATCTCTTCGAGGTGTTCCCGGTATTCGCGGAGTTGTTTTTCGGCTTTTTTCCGCGCGGTTATGTCCCTGATAATCCCTACATGCCCAGTCATTGCACCCTCCGGTCTCTTTATCGCCGTAAAGGTCCCCTCCACCGGGAAGACTGTCCCGTCTTTTTTCTTCAACTCCCATTCCACTCTGAGAGGGCTTCCTTTGAGGGTGGCTTGCGCCAGGTTTCCGAAATCGATAAAGCTTTCATCCGAAGGGTGTAATTTCCTGACAGACTGCCCCATGATTTCCTCTCTGGAAAAGCCGAAAAGGTCCAGAAAAGCGCTGTTGACTGAAACTATATCGCGGTTGTCGTCAACCATGAAGATTGCTTCCGAGGTGCCTTCCGCAAGGACTTTATAGACTTCCTCCGACCTCCTGAGGGCTTCTTCAATGCGCTTGCGCCCTGTGATATCCGCAACGATGCCTTCTATCCCCGTCAACTGTCCACTCTTCGAGTAAATCCCCAAACCCTGCTCCCATACCCATTTTATCCCGCCATCAGCAGCGCGGATTCTGTAAATCAGCCTGAAGGGAAGCCTTCCAGCCAAAGCGATTTCCATCTCAGACCTGATCGTCTCGCGGTCTTCCTCCAAGACCAGGTCGGAGAGCCTGTGTTTTTTCTTCAACTCGCCGATGGGATACCCGGTCAACTCGACAGCCCCGGGGCTGACGAAATCGAGCGGACAATCAACGTCACCCCCGCAGCGGTAGACCATTCCAGGAAAGTTCTGGATGAAGGCGGACAGCATGAGCTGGCTGTCGCTGAGCGCTCTTCGCGACTCTTTTATGGAAGAGATGGTCCTGCTGGTGAGCAGATAGACGAGCAGGGCGGAGGCTGCGACAAAAAACCAGCCTTTGACGTTTTCAGATGCGAGCGCCGCCTTTGACTGGCCGAAAATCGAGTCCACCGCAAGGTCGAACAAAACGATCCACAGCACCCCGACGACTGCATAAATCAGTGCTATTTTGAGACCACCCCGTATGGGTGATTGTTCCGGTGCGCTCAGTATATCTTTCAACGGTTCCCAGCGACCTTTCACCACCAGTTCGAATACGCGGGCAAATCCCTTCGGGCGGCCGGATCGCTGTCCGGCACGCATTCATGTCCCGAAGACGTAAAAGTGCCTTCTTCAGTTGTCTTCTAAGATTTGCCAAAGTACTTTGCAAGGATGACAAACGAAGTGGAAGCGTGCACCGGCCGTGACGCCTTTCGCCTCGCATCGGGTTCATCGCGGGCAATCCCGTCAAGCCAAGGACGGGAGCGACGCGGGGTCTCGACCCCGTAGAAACGTTTTTGCAGCTAAGTGGGGTTGGAAGAAAACAATATTTTTATCCGGACGTCCCGGACCTTCTTTCATTCAGTGTTCACCGGGTCCGGTGTAGTGGGCCTCCAGCACCTTCACCAGTGAAGTGAGGGTACGGTTGACCGGGGTTGGAATTCCGGCTTCTTGTGCGAAGCGCACCACTGCGCCGTTTATTGCGTCGATTTCGGTCCTCTTTTTCTTATCGACGTCCTGGCCCATCGACGAGCGGTTTCGGGCCGTGGCCCTGGCCACAGCGATTACGCGATCGACCATTTCATCCCCCATGGGAAATCCTTTCGCGCCGGCTACAAGTATTGCCTCCTCGACTGCCGATCTGCACAGGTCGGCAGCCTCCTGCATCTGGGCAATGAAGCCGTTTCGTATCCCGGTCAGGCCCGTGATGGCGTTTATCCCTACGTTTATCATGAGCTTTTCCCAAATGAGCCTGTCGATCCCATCGCTGGGTTCGGCCACCAGCCCGGCTTCCCGGAGTAATTCGACCACCCGTCCGACTCTTTCGGATGCTCGCCTTCCCGGTTCGCCGATATAGGTAGGTCCGTTGCCGCCATGACGTATCAAGCCCGCTCTGAGAAGGGTAGATCCCTGGGCGGTGCTGCCCGCAAGAACGGATTCTTTGCCGGTAATTTCGGCTATGAGTTCCCAGTTGCCTATTCCGTTCTGGAGGGTGAGAAAGATCGTTGAGGTTGAACAGATGTCGCGCACCAGAGACAGCGCACTCCCGGTTGCATATGCTTTCACCAAAACGAGCGCGAGGTCGGGATCGCGGGGAAGTTTGCCGACTTCGAAAAAAGCTGCGAGCCGATGATTGCTGACAGTTCCATCCAGTTCCTCGATATCCAGCCCTCTCTGCCTGACAGCCTCCATGTGCTCGCGATTCGTGCTGAACAGAGAGATAGATGCGCGCGTCTTCGACAGCCTCGCCCCGATCAAACTGCCCATTGCTCCGGCGCCAACGACAAGTATGTTCATATCTCCCCGGCCGTTCCTGGCTTGCCTCGATCAATCAAGGCGCTCGACGCCAATAGCTGCATTCAGGCGTCAAAAATAGAAAGCGAAAAAGACAAAAGCCGATGCAACCATAAGCAGGACCGAACCCAGCAGGAATGTATCCGGTACAACGGAAAAGCCGGGGTCTCCACTGTTTATGTGCCTGCGGATATAAAAAAAGCGCCAGCCGGCGAGCACTATGATCACGGCGCCCAGCCCCAGGGCAGTTATTCCCAAATAGCGTGTGGATGGTATGTGCAAATGTGTATTCATGCCCCTTATTTCAACAAATCTCACTTCACGAATCAGAACATCGAAGCGCTCGATAATGAAACCGAACCCGATCAGTGAAATTCCTGTGCGGCACCACGACAGAAACGTACGCTCGTTCGCCATGTGATTTCGCTGCCAGGCAAAGAATGTATTCCTGTCCGAAAGATCGCGGCTGATTTCGGCCGGTCCAGTTCCTGCCCTTTTTGAATTGAAGCCCAACCGGCTAAACAGATAGGACTTCACCCTTAAAGACCAGCCTCTGAAAGCGTCGCCTTCCGCGTGAAAATCCTCGGTGCTCATCCTTCAGCCTTTTGCGATGATAACTATCGCAGCTTAAGAGTAGCAAGAGAAACGAGGGCAAGAATGCCTGCTACGATCCAAAGGCGGATAACGACCTTGGTCTCCGCGATCCCCTTGTGCTGCAAGTTATGGTGCAGAGGAGCGCGGAAAAAAATCCGCCGTCCGATCCATTTTACGCCTATTTTGTCCTGGACCTGGCTGCTGAGAGCTTCGGCTATGAACAGTGCGCCCAACAGGGGGAAAAGCATCTCCTGCTTTAACAGGACCGACATTACAGCCATCGTGCCCCCAATGGCCAGCGATCCGGTATCCCCCATAAAAATCTGGGCAGGGTAAGCATTGTACCACAAAAACCCCAGGCCGGCGCCCACGAATGCCGCTCCGAAGATCGTCAGCTCGCCCGCGCCCCGCAAAAACGGATAATAGAGATAGCTCGAATAAATCCGGTTGCCTTCCACGTAGGCGAAGATACCCAGCACGACCACCACAAATATCGAGGGCGTAATGGCAAGCCCGTCAAGTCCGTCGGTAATGTTCACGGCGTTCGAGACAAAGATGACGAACAGGAATACGAACAAACCATAGAGCCAGGGTCCAATGTCAGTGAGAGGGTATTTGTAAAATGGAATGAAAACCTTGGTGGCAATAGCGCTTCCAAGAGGAGCATAAGGACCGACGCAAATCCAGGCGAAAACAAGGCCGAAAAACCCCTGCAAAAAAAGCTTGCTGCGTTCCGAAAGTCCACTGTCCCCGCTTTTCAACCGCACCTTGGACACATCGTCCCATAGACCCAGAAGTCCGAACCAAACCATCCCGGCAAGAGAGCAGAGCATGAAGGGGCTGCGCCAGTTGCCCCACAGAGCCATTGAAACCAGCACGGCCCCTATTATGAGGACCCCTCCCATTGTAGGGGTGCCGCTCTTATCGAATGCCGACTGAATGCCCGTTTCCCGCACCTGGTCCAGAAAACTGTGTCTATGAACAAAAAGAATAAAATGCCTGCTGAAAAGAAAGACGAAGATGACCGCCGTAAGCGCCGACATTATGGCCCTGAAGCTGATATAGTTCACCAGCCGGCAGAACGAAAAACTTTCCGAAAGGAGAAGGAGGAAATTGCCTATTTCGTAAATCATTGGAGTTTCACATTATTCTCTCTCGCGCACCCCAGCAGCGCAGCATATGTTTCCTGTATCTGGAAGTGCGGTCTGAAATCCGTCGAGGTCAGGATGAAAGCCGAGGCCTTTGCCAGCAGTTCTTCAGAGACTTCGACCACCCCCCGTTCGATCATTTGCTTGAGCCCCAGCAGAGCCGCGTTACGCACCTGCCAGTAATGCGATTCATTCATGGAAAGCAACGCCTTTAGCACCCTCGAGCCTGTTCCAACCTGGCCCAGGGCTTTCGCAGCCTCGATGACAACCTCGAAGCACTCGTCTTCAAGACACTCCAGAATCCGGTTCACACACATATCTTTTCCGGCCAGAAACGGGGCGAAATGAGCGGCCGTGCGGCAGGCCTGAGCCCGCACTTCGAAATAAGGGTCCTCCAGGGCCTCAAGCAAGTGTTTCTGGACGTCCATATCGAAATAGTCCAGTACTTGAAGGGCCTGGACGATGTTCCTTCGGATAAACCCGACCTGCTCGAAATCGCCGCCGAAAAATTTTTTCACCCTGCTGGCGGGAGTCCGGTCGGAGAGCATTTCAAGCAGCGTGGGGATTTTTCCCCGGTACATGGTAAGACCGATCAGTTTAACACCCAGGTTACGGTCCTGCCAGGACGCATGGCTGAGCAGTCCCGCCGCCCTGTGACGGTAGTAGTCGAGGTCGTCCGGGTCGCCCAACACACCGGTGGGGTCGTAGCTGCCCTTGCAACGGCTGTAGGCGTTGGAAAGCATTTGCAGCAGCCGTGAGTTTCCCACAAGCTCCCTGAAAGGCGTTGCCTGGAGATCGTGCCCATCCGCAAAGCGCATGTCCCCATAGATTTCGCTCAAAATCCGCTCGATGGCCTTTCTCCTCAGAAAGTCCCCGCTTCTTTCAGCCATCTTTCTCAGGCGAGCCGGGTTTTCAACCAGTTCCAATATTTTTTCCGCCAGTACCCGGCCATCCAGCTTTTCCAGCAATCCTCCGTTCTCCATAACAGTATCTTCGAAAAGGACCTCAGCAGCGCCCGCGCTTTTCATCGCCCTGGCGTTCATAACCTGGTGGTCCCCCGGAAGATTGACCTTTGGAATCAGCAGAACGGGTTTGCCGATGCGGGAAATCTCGTTGAGGCTTCCGGCGCCGCTTCTGCAAACTATAAGCGAACTTACCGAATAGACTTCGGCAATATTGTGAAAGTAGTCCTGCCGGTAATAGAACCGGTCCAGCAAGGCTCGCTGCTGAGGGATTAGAGTTCTTTCGATCCGCTGTTGGGTGTCTGCGGCTGCATCGTATTCACCGGAACCGGCCAGGCCGCTGCCATGTATTATGAAGAGCCTGTCCCTGTGCGGCAAAAGGAATGGAAGCGCGTCAACAATTGCGCGGTTTATCGTGCGCGCTCCCTGGGAACCTCCAAAGACGAATATGACCTCCCTGCCGGGAGGGATTTGGAATGAAAGTCTTTCTGCGGCCTGCCGGGCAGGGATCGGGATTATCGAGTGACGAATCGGATAGCCCACTACCACAGCATTGGGGAAAAAAGAAACAGTCTGCGGGAACGTAAGCAGGACCCTGTCGACCCACTTTCCCATCAACGCATTCAATTGACCGGGAATGCTGTTTTGCTCATGCAGATAAATACGCGCATGCGCAATTTTGAGCTTTTTCAACACAACTGCGCCAATGATGACGGGCGCACTCACATAGCCGCCGGTAGCGATTATCAACCCTGGAGCAAACCTGGTCAGTATAATGATGGATTGAGCGACCCCGAGAACCAGCTTAAAGAGAAACCGCAGGGTCCTGAGGGAAAAACTAATACCCGGAAATCCCTCGGAGGCGACAAAACGAAGTTCATAGCCCGCTTTTCTTACGATCACGCTTTCGGCTTTATTCTTCACTCCTATATAGACAAAGCGCGTTTGGGGCTGACGTGATTTTATGCCCTCGGCTATTGCCAGGGCGGGGTTGACGTGGCCGCCCGTCCCGCCCCCGGAAAGCACAACGCGGCTATCGCAGTCTTTGAGCCTTTTCCAGCGAAAAGAAGCTGCAAAGCCGCCCGCAAGGAACAAAAGCAATGCCGAAACCGCAATTAATGCGAGCACTTCTAGATTCTTCCAAGCACACGTTGAACATCTTCCCAGGCGATCCTGCCTGCCCGTATAAGCGCCTCTGGTTGCACGGCAACATCTACTATAGTCGAAGGCAAACCTCCAGGCAAATTTCCTGCATCGAGCAACGCGTCAACGGCGGCGAGGATGTCATTTTCGATAGTCTCGGGACTTTTTGCGGGCAACCCCCCTGCCCTGTTTGCGCTCGTTGAAACGATCAGCCCCCCCGATGCCTGTGCAAGGAGCCAAGCAACCGGGTGCGAAGAGACGCGGACGGCGATTTTGCCTGTTTGCGCGTGCAGAACGGGGGGAAGGGAGGCGGCAGCAGGAAGGACCATGCTCAGCGGACCCGGCCAGAAGACGCGCGCCAGCGCCCCGGCAGATTCGGGCCATGCCGAAGCGGCGCCAAGGACTGCCTGAAGATCGGATGCGATAAGCGGCAGAGGTTTTCCGGCATCCCTGCCCTTTATCGCAAAAACCCTCTCAACTGCCTCTCCAATGCCGGGTAAAGCCCCAAGGGCGTAAAATGTCTCGGTTGGGTATAAAACAAGCCCGCCCGACTTTAGAATGGAGGCTGCGGCATAAATTGCCTCCAAATGGATTTTGGCGGGATCGATTTTGAAGGTTCTCATTGCCGAACAAAGTTCTGAGCGTTCATTGAGTTGTTAGGGGACGACTTTTCGACTACCGCTCTATCTGCTCGGATGACATTCCGCGCAGGTGATGGGACCCATTTTTTTCTCCATGTGGCATCCCTTGCACTTATCGTGATATGCCTTGATCAGGTCCATCGAATCTTTGCCTTCGGCCAGGTGGCACTTGGAACACTGAGTGCCTTCAGAAGAGGCCCCCTTTACCTTTTTGCCGTTCTTGTAAAAGTGGTGGCATATGCTGCAATCTTCGATTCCGGCCCTGGCGTTGTGCTCATCGTGATCAAACGGCACGGCGGGACGGCTGAGCTGCCGAAACCCGCCGTCATCGACCTTTTTGATATCTTCCTGGGCAAAGCCGGAAAAAGCAACCAACATAAAAGCAGCCAGCGCTGCGGCCAGGCACCCCAATCGAAATGTTCTCTTCATCTATATTCTCCTTACTCCTGACCGGGTTTTTCCATGACTTCATAGATGATATCGCCCAGAAACTTGATCTCCATTTGGATCCCGTAGCCGTGCAAAATGTCCTCGACGCCTCCGTGACAGTTGTGGCAGGGGGCGATCACCACCTCGGCGCCTTTTTCCTTGACCGCTTTGAGCTGGTCGGCCTTAACCCTGTTGCCCTCGACTCGTTTGCCTTTGTAGGGAGGACCTAAGTTTATCACCCCGCCCCCGGCACAGCAGCAATAGTTGTGCTCGCGGTTGGGCTCCATCTCGATGAAGGTCTCACATGTGGCGCGCACCACTTCACGGGCTTTCTCGTGCAGTCCCCTTCCACGAGAGATATTGCAGGGGTCCTGAAAGGTAACCGGCTTTTTGAACTTGCTCTTTACCTTGATTTTTCCCTGTTCGAACAATTCATGATAGAACTCCACGGCGTGCGTCACCGGTATGGGCGGCATTTTATACCCCAGCCACCGGTTGCCGACGTCGTAGACCGAGCGGAATGCATGGCCGCATTCGCCCATAACGATCCGTTTCGCCTTGAGCCGCATAGCCGTGTCAAAATGGACTCTTTTGAGGCGGCCCATCATTTCCGTGTCTCCCGTAAACATGCACATGTCGCTGTTATCCCAGCCCGGAGTGGCCGGCATGGTCCAACTTACCCCGGCAGTGTGCATGATCGCGGCAGCCTGGTAGATCAACTGGGCGCGGAACTTCGGTTCCGGACCGATTACCGAATAGAAGATGTCTGCTCCTTCCTTCTCGATCGGGATCCTCAGGCCGGGGAATTCCTCCCTGGCTTCGTCCTCCTGCCATTGTAGAGCATCTATCCATTCGTCTTCTTTGACCCACATCTGGTTGTAGGTCGCCGAATGGCTGTGGGCGGTGTCCTGCATGTTCTGAGGAGTGAGGCCCAGTTTGTGAACCATCCTGCGCACCAGCGAGAGCATATAGGCAATATCGATGCCGAAAGGACAGTACATCAAGCAGCGGCGGCACATGTTGCATTCCGAATGCGCGATTTCCACGGCCTTTCTCAGAAAATCGACATCTACCTTTCCGTCTTTTTTAACGATTTCCCAAAGGGTCTGCTTGAGCTTTCCAGCCGGGGAAAATGTCGGGTCTCTGTAGTGTGAGAGGAAATAGTGGCATGCATCGGAACAAAGTCCGCAGTGGACACAGGTTTCAAGGTAGGTTTTGAACCGTGCCCCACCTTCGGCGTCCAGAACGGCCTTGATAGTCTTCTGAATTTTTTCGGGCGTGAGTTTTGCGATGCCAGTCTCGACTCCCGGGTCTATTATGATTTTCCGCTCCTTTTGTGGAACGGGGCTTTGCGGATGAGCTTCCATCTAGTTTTTCCTTCCTTTCTTTTCAGTCGCGCGCAAGGCGCTCTTCCAACCGGGGCGAACCAAGAATTACCAGTCCCGGGCATGTCTGATTGCCCCGAATTCAGAACCCGTGTAACCCCTGGTAAAAGGGAAAAAGATCATGTGGCTGAGCCGCGTAAACGGGATTGCGGCCAGCATGATTTCGCCGGAGAGCATATGCAGAATAGCTGCCGCCTTTAAGCCGGGCAACTGGTGATAGGTCCAGAAACCGGTGATGAAGGGAGCGGCTACCATCGCCAGGATCAGGTAATCGGACGGGCTGGTGAGAAATTTTGCCTCAGGGACAACAAACCGTCTTACCAGGAAAAAAACACAGGCGCCGATTACGATCAGGGTCATGGGGTCGGCCGCGCCGTCGGGCAGAGTTGCCCAGCTCACGTTCCACGATTCTTTGACAAGCATAACGTGTGCAAACAGGAAAATGGGCAGCGCCAGCAAACAGAGGTGAAAGCAGAAGGTGACAATCGTCATTACAGGTTTCATTCTCATATTCACCGACCCGAACGGCACTATCCAGTGCAGAATCGAGCGGAGGGCGTAATAGGGACTCATGTATTCGTACACGACGATATCTTTCTTGCGGGCAAGTCTTGCCATGGAAATAATCCTGTAGATGATGCCCCCGAGGAAAAGCGCAAATGAGACCCACACAAGCGGGCCGCTTACCAGATAATATAGAGAGTACATCGTCAAATCCTTTTTATGGTGCGCTAAATCGCTTTGATGATCCTCAAGTACATGCCCCGGTCTTCTGCTGTCCCTATGCCCCGGATGAGGAGTTTTCGTCCATCGGGACTGAAGAGCGGGTCCCAAAGCGCTGCAAACCGCCCCTCAAGGGGCACTCCGTCGAGCAGAACGACATAAGCGCCGTTTTTTTCGACCTTAGCGGCCACATGCCTGCCGTCCGGACTAAAGACCGGCGCCCATACCATGTCGGAGCCGCCTTGCCATGTATTGCCGTCAACGCAGACGAACCAATTTCCCTTGTCTTTGCCCACGCATGCCACTGAGTCGCCCGCCGGGCTGACAACCAGGTCGGTTACCAGGTCACCGAAGGAAACGCTCCAGGGCTTCCCGTCGACGGCCACCGTCCACCTTCCGAACCTGGGGGCGACAACCGCTGCGATCTTTCCATCAGGGCCGCAGCGATGGTCGAGCACCTGGGTAAAGCCCCTGTTCCAGATAGTTTCCCCGTTTTGAGCGATAAACCATTTGGGCCCCACTTTGACCGGCGCGGTGACCGAAGAATCGACCGGACTGAATCTCGGCGCCCAGACGGAAGAAAAATTTTTGTCCCATGCCAGGCCGTCCACCGCGATGGAATAGTCGTAAAGGTTCTTCCTGACGCAGGCAGCCGCCCGGCCGCCCGCATTATCCAAAACCGGGTCCCAGACATTGAGGAAAACGTCGCCCCTGGCAAGACCGTTTACGGCTATCGAGAAACATCCTTTCTGGAATAACTCGATTTCCCTTTCTTTTGCCGGAATGACCTGCACCACCGAGGCAATGTTCTTCCCGTCCGGCGCCGGCGTCACCTGGGACATGTAGAAAAACCCGTTTTCCCAGGGCACACCGTTGCAAACGGCAAGATACCTCTTTTCGCTGTGGACGGCCGATATGATAATGGCTTGCCCATCCGCTCCGAATTGGGTATTCCACACAAATTCGAAGCGTTCTTCCCAGGGTTCCCCATCGACGGCCAGCGTCCATTCCCCGGCATCGGAAACCAGGCAGGTCAAGCGATTGTCGGGGCTAAATCTCGGATACCAGATTCTGTCAAATCCGTTTTCCCATATTTCGCCGTTTACACAGACATTCATGGAATCGTCTTCGGTTCTTATGACGGCGGCGATCTTTTCTCCATCTGGACTGGCATAGGGTTCCTCGACGTGCTGGAATGTCTGCTTCCAGGAATCGAAATCGAAAATTATTTTCTTCCCTGTCTCCCAATCCCAGTTGCCTGAAAGGGTCATCGGCTTTTTCTCCTTAAGCTTAAGCGAGGCTGAACAAAGTCGTACCTATGCCTCAATAAAATCAGGTGGAGGCCTCAGTTTACTTGAAACCCGCAGAGAATCCGAGTATGAGCGGTTGAGCGGTGGTGGTTTGCGGACGGACTGACAGGATGCAACCTTAATTTCTCCACGGAAAATATACTATTATATATTCTCTGTGCACTTTGTCCAGGCTTTTCCCGATACATTTCGCATTTTTCCTTCATGCCGGCCCGGCACGAACCCTGTAATTCCAGCATGATGCGCTCCGATCTTCAAAAATAATTAAACACAACTTGAAAAACCACGTAGATTTGGGCATAAGGTGGATGAGATGCGTTTTGTTCAAACATCACGCACGTAAAGTTTGCGGCAGGATGTCGCAGGGCGACTCACCGGTCGTGCAATTCAACTCTCAACCTCAAGCCAGAAGGAGGAAAAGCCGTGAATATCGTGGTGCTGTTGAAACAAACCCCGGATACTGAATCGGTGATTCGCATCGCTAGCAGCGGTAAATCGGTCGTGACCGATGATCTCAAATGGATCATCAACCCCTATGACGAATTTGCCCTCGAAGCTGCCCTTCGTCTGAAGGAAAAGCACGGTGGAAATGTTGCCATCGTGAGCTGGGGACCTCAGAGGGTGGTCGAATCCATCCGGACTGCCCTGGCCATGGGCGCAGACAACGGCGTTCTTATCGACGACCCTGCTCTGGATGGAAGCGACAGCTTTAGTGTGGCCACGGCCCTCGCTGCCGCCGTCAGGGAGATCAACCCGGACATCGTTTTGTGTGGTTCGCGCACCGTCGATTACGACGAGGCTCAGCGAGGACCCATGGTGGCGGAACTCCTCGGATGGCCCCATCTGGCTCTCGCCGTTGCCCTCGATTCGGATGGAACCAAAGTG
The DNA here is from genome assembly GCA_035624985.1 of Syntrophobacteraceae bacterium. Classification (GTDB taxonomy): domain Bacteria; phylum Desulfobacterota; class Syntrophobacteria; order Syntrophobacterales; family Syntrophobacteraceae; genus SbD1. The sequence goes on from DASPQK010000338.1 coordinate 17,656, forward strand.
ACTATCGATCGACCCATCGAGGGAGGCAAAGTAGTCATCGAGGCTCCTCTGCCGGCCCTTGTCACCTTTGGCGGCTCTCACGCTGTCTGGAACCCGAGATATGCCTCTTTGCCCGGCATAATGAAAGCCAAGAAAAAGCCTTTGGCCGTAAAAAAGCTCGCCGACCTGGGGATCGATGACTCGCAGGTTGGACCGGGATCTGCCAGGGTCCTTATGACTTCCCTCCAGATGCCTCCGCAAAGGGCGGCGGGAAAGATCATAGACGGTGGCCTGGATACGGCCGGCAAAGCGGTGGAGTTGGTTAAATCGTTGCATGAAGAAGCTAAAGTGATCTGAGCCAAGGAGAGCTAAAATGGCAAAATGTGTGTGCGTCATTGCCGAATTTCGTCAAGGCGTCTTCCGCCGTGTAAGTTATGAAGTGGCCAGTGAGGGGAAAAGGCTTGCGGATGCTCTGGGCACAAATTTGTGCGCCATAGCGGTGGGGGCCGGTGTTGCTGAGAAGGCCGCGGAATTGGGCCGTTATGCTGTCGATAAAGTCTATGCGGCCGATGATCCGGCCTTGGCAAATTATGTGGCCCAGACCTATGTGCCCGTGATTGCCGATATAGTTGCCAAAGTCGATCCGGCGGCGCTTATCCTGCCTGCCTCTGTTGACGGAAAGGACCTTGGAGC
>DASPQK010000339.1:0-8343 GCA_035624985.1 Syntrophobacteraceae bacterium
GCAGTCCTGCGGGTTAGGTTAGACCCAAGGTCGAAGCCAACCGCTTTTTCGTTTCCCTTCAGCGGTTCCACATAGAACACCGGGTAATAAGTTTCCCTGTCCCCGGCTGGAACGATATTTCCGTCGGGACCGCGTTCTGTAATCTCAAACTCCAGCATCTCCTGCCCTCGGCGCATCTGTTCATAGCCCGCGCGTTCGGCATACCTCACCCGTGGAATCCATTCAAGCGCCTGCAACTCTTTGCGCTCTTCCAAAAATGGGACAGCGAAAGCGGCAAATTTCTTATCATCGACATTCTGGGATGCAACAAAAAACCGTTGCAGGACCTTAATGACTGCAAGACACTCCTCCATTTTCCCGACAATGAGGTTACAGCGCATTGCCGCATCTCTTTCAAACTGCAATCGAAAGTTGTTCAATTCCGACTGCTGCGCCTCCCAGAAAAGGGCGGTGGTTAGGAGTGCGCCCGCCGCCACAATCAGGGAAAGGGCCAAAAAGGTCCGTGCGGAAAACCCACACTGGGAAGGTCGTTGTTCAGCCATGACCGGAATTCTCCTGCCATTCATCCTAAATTATTTTCCAAAATGAAATCGAACAGTACTGAACAAGACATTAGAAGATTCGAATGAAAGGAGGGTTTGGTGTCAAACTTGCTGGGATCAAAAAAGTAGATTTTGTAGTAAGCAAAAGATGTGGGGGGCCGAACCTGACCCATGAGCGGCAGGATTAATTCACTCTATCCCCCAAAGTCCAGACCGATAACCTCGATATTATCCCCGTCATTGATGGTGGTGATGCTGTATTCCTTGAAGTGGATGAACCTACGGTTGATTTCGACGATCATGTCGGGTCTAACAGGCTCCTTCATGATGTCTAGAAACTTGACCACGGTTGTTCCATAAGGGATCCTGGTCTCGAGGCCGTTTGCAACGATCTTTATTTCCGGCACTTTTGGTCCTCTGTACGTTGGAGAGTTTTGCCCTGGCCGGCTGGCCGCCCATGAAGCATAGAGCTCGCCTGGGCTCCAGCCCTCCCCTCCGGGGCAACTGCCTGTTAACATGCACGATTCAGGGATTGAGGAACTGAGGAATAAAGAACAAAGTCCCTCAATTCCTAATTCCTCAATTTCCCTTATTCTTTTCCTTCTTTTCCCTGATAGCCTTATAGACCCTCTCAGGCGTCATAGGAAGCTCGAAAATTCTTACCCCAACGGCATCGTAGACGGCATTCAAAATGGCCGGGATGGTGGGCATAATGGCGCCCTCACCGACTTCTTTTGCCCCGAAAGGCCCTGCGGGCTCATTGCTTTCTACAATGATCGCCTTTACCGGCGGCATATCCAGCGCTGACGGGATTTTGTACTCGCCAAGGTCGGCGTTTATGAGCCTGCCCTGTTTGTCGAACTTTACCTCTTCAAACAATGCCTCGCCGAGCCCCATGGAAAGAGAACCCTGCATCTGGGCCTCAACCGAAGTGCGGTTAATCGCCAGACCGCAGTCATGAGCGTCTGTCATCTTTTCAACGGTAATCTTACCGGTATCTTCATCGACACTGAGTTCCACAACCTGTGCCGAACACCCGTAAGCGGGAGAGGTGCCGACGGCTGCCCCCTTGAACTTGCCGCCCAACTCCGGAGGCTTGTATTTGCCTGTCCCCACTATAGTCCCCCGGCTCAGAAATGCAATTCGGGACGCTTCCCTGAAGGAAAGTTCATTTTCAGAGCCCGGATTGTCGGTCCAGCCCCGGTGTTCCTTGATATAGGCGGTCCTGAGGTAACTGATATCAGGTTTTCCCCTCTTAAACACTATAGCGCCCTTCTTGATGTCCATATCCTGTACCGGGACGTTCAACTTCTCGGAAAGGACTTCAAGCACCTGGCGCTTGGCATCTTCAGCGGCTTCTTTTACCGCATGGCCGGTCATCAGAGTCTGGCGGCTGGAATAGGCCCCAAGGTCCACACCGAAATCGGTATCGCCCGATTGAATCCTTACCGATTCCAGCGTGATCCCCAACGCTTCTGCGGCAATCATGCAGAACGTGGTGTCCGAACCCTGCCCAATCTCGCAAGATGCCGACATCACCAGGGCCGAACCGCCGTCTTCGGACAGTTTTACCGTTGCCGTACCGTGGAAGGTATCGGAACGGTAAATAGGGTAGCCCGCACCGGATACGAAAAACCCGCAGGCCATACCAATGCCCTTGCCCCTGGGCAGTTTGCCCTTCTTGGTGTTCCAACCAGAACCGTCTCTTACCGCTTCGATGCACTCCTTCATACCGAAGCTGCTGGTGTTGAGATCGTTACAGGTAACGTCGCCGGCGATCAGCATGTTCTTCAGGCGAAGCTCGACGGGGTCAATGCCCAATTCTTCGGCAATCATATCCAACTGCTGTTCCCAGCCTGCACGGGCCGCCACGCCGCCGTGTCCGCGCTGTGCGCCGCAGGCGGGCAGATTGGTGTAAATGCGGTATCCGTCATACTTCATATTGGCCAATTTGTACGGGCCGCCAAGCAGAGAGCCGGCATAGTAGACCGTTGCGATCCCGAAGCTCGAATAGGCGCCGCCGTTAAGATAGCATTCATGATCGAGCGCCAGAATGGTGCCGTCTTTTTTGACGCCGGTGGTGAATTTATGGAAGAACTGGTGTCTCCCCCGGCTGTGCATAAAGACCTGCTCCCGTTCAAAGTTCATCTTGACCGGCTTTGCGGTCCTGATGGAAAGAAGGCATGCCGCCAGCTCCAGGTGATTGGCGGCAGCCTTGGGGCCAAATCCGGCGCCCACATAGGGCTTTACCACCCGCACTCTTCCTATGGGCATGCCCAGAACCATTGCAACAGTGCGCTGGACATAATGTACCGACTGTGTCGAGGAGTACAGGGTGAGATTTCCGAAATGATCGTAGTGAGCCAGACATCCCTGCGGTTCGAGGAATGCCCCATCCTGGCGCTTGTTAACGAAGGAGGTAGTTTTTATGAGGTCGCATTGCTTGAATGCCGCCTGGACATCGCCGAATTCCTGGTGCACTTCGGCGGTAATATTTCGGGGGTATTCTTCGTGGATCAGCGGGGCGCCCTCGGCCATCGCCTCCTCGATGGTGAGCAGCACTGGAAGCTCTTCGTAATCCACCTTGATAAGGGACAGGGCCTGCATGGCGGTCTCAAGATCGACCGCCGCTACAGCCGCCACGTTGTCCCCGATGTGTCTCACCTTATCATGGCAAAAGACGGTCTCATCGTAGCGAGCGGGACTTACGCCCCACTTCGCTGTCCCCGCTTCCTTTGCAGTAACCACGGCTTTTACGCCCGCAAGCCTCGCGGCGGCAGAAGTGTCGATGTTCCTGATCAGGGCGTGAGCTAAGGGGCTTTGCAGCATCGCGCCATAAAGCATCCCGGGCATTTTCATGTCATCGACGTATATTGCCCGACCCGTTGCCTTGGCATATGCATCAACCCTGGGAGCACCCTTATTGATAACGTCGAAGTCACCCATTATATCTCTCCTTGATACTCGGATTAACGGCCCGTTGGTAATATGAACCACGAAAGCTACTTACCGACAGATTGCACGGCTTCCACTATCTTCTGATACCCGGTGCATCTGCAAAGGTTTCCGGACAGCGCGGTCCGGATTTCCGCTTCGGTCGGATTGAGGTTTTTATCCAGCAAATTCTTGGCGGACACGATCATGCCGGAGGTGCAAAATCCGCACTGGACAGCCCCATGTTCGATGAACGCCTTCTGAACCGGATGCAAGCCTTCATCGGTTTCCAGTCCTTCGGCCGTTGTGATTTGACTGCCGTCGGCCTGCACAGCCAGGACCAGGCAGGAATTGACAGCGTTTCCGTCCATAATCACCGTACACGAACCGCAGTCTCCCAGTCCGCAACCCTTTTTGGTGCCGGTAAGCCCCAGGCGGTAACGGAGCATGTCAACAAGAGTTTCATTCGGCGGCACTGCGACATCATATTCTGTATCATTGATCCTCAGATGAATGAGTTTAGCCATTTAAACCGTCTCCCTTCCAAATTATCTCGTTGCGGTTAGACCAGATCAGGCTATTACTGCTTCATCGCCTGGCTCATAGCGGCGCTGAGAGTTCTGCGGATAAGCAACTTGGCCATGTCCATTTTGTATTCCGCCGAGCCTCTGAAATCATCTATAGGTATGCAGTCCGCCGTTTCAGCCCCGGGGGCGCATGCGGCGACAACTCCGGCTGCCTTGTCAAACAGGGCTTCGCTCGGTTTTTGGCCTATAAGGGTCTTTTCTGCCGTAACCGCCCGTCGATGGGTCGGGCCGACACATCCCAAAACGATCCTCGCACTTTTGATCGCACCGCCTGGACCTTCAAGAGTAAGAAAAGATGCCACGTTCACAATGTTGCAGTCACAAGCGCTTCGAAGGCTTAGGTTCATATAGCTGCATCCGGAATATGGCGGAGGAGCATCGACCTGGATTTCGCTCAGGACTTCATCGGGTGCGATCTCGGTCAGTCCGGGACCCCGGAAGAAATCATCCAAAGACACGACCCTTTGCCCGGATTTCTTGCTAAGCACAACCCTTGCGCCGTAGGCCATAAGAGATGGCGGCATATCTCCGGCCGGCCTTGCGGTCCCGATATTTCCTCCGACCGTGGCACGGTTGCGCACAAGCGGAGAGCCAAGGGCCCTTGCTCCGGCGCAAATCGCGCCCCAGGTTTTCCCGATTTCCTCCGACGCTGCAATCGTGGCAATCGTCAAGCACGGGCCGAGTTTCAACATCGCGGGGGATGAATCCAGCTTTTTGAGCTCCGGTATCCTGACTATGGAAACCAGCCGCTCGGGCGACAAAAGTTTCTTTTTCATATTGACCATCAAATCGGTCCCGCCGGCGATCACCTTGGCTTTTGCGCCATATTGCGCCATCATTTCACAGGCTTCGGCCAAAGTTGCCGGCTCGTGGAAATCAAACCTGGGTAAAAGCATTTTGTTCCTCCTGTTTGTAATTATCCCGGTGCTAGCCGTTCTTCCCAAAGCTGCAATTCGGATAGCGGCATTCGTCACAAAGGTTGCACAGACCGCCATGCGCAAATTTGACAATGTCGGCGCGTGTGATTTGCTCTCCGGCCAAAATTCTTGGCAAGATCAAGTCGAAGATACTGATTTCGCTGTGCATCACACAACCCGGAAGCCCAAGCACCGGCACCTGCCCTATATAGGCGAGCATGAACATGGCGCCGGGCAACACGGGGGCTCCGTATGCCACAACTCGTCCTCCCGAGGCTCTTATCCCCGCTGGAGTGACGTCATCGGGGTCAACCGACATGCCTCCTGTCACAGCAATCATCTCTGCGCCTTCAGCGAGGAATTTCCTTATGGCTTCAACAATAAGGTCCACGCGGTCCGACACCAGGATCTGCCCCAGAGAACGGCACCCCAGTTTCTCGATCTTTCTAACGACCACTGGGCCGAATCGGTCCTCAATGCGCCCGTGATAGACTTCATTACCCGTAGTGACTATTCCCACCTTGAGCGACCGCATGGGCTTGATCTCTATAAGAGGGGTGTTCTGACGGCAGATCTCTTCGATTCGCCCGATCTTTTCCTCCTCTATAACGAGGGGAATGATGCGCGTCCCCGCTACAATCCTTCCTTTGGAGACGACTTGATGGGTATGGAGGGTAACGAAAACGACCTCCTCCTCCTCATTGATCCTATAGAGCGCGCGAACGTTGACCGCGAGCAGTCCATCCTCTTTGGCCAAAAGATCGATCTTGCCTTCTTTGGGCGCGGAAAGCTCGATGCCCCTCCCTGCGGCAGCTTGAGCCATACGATGGGCCGCATCGTTTTCATGGAGCATACCCGGGTGCATTTCCCATACGTAGATGTTCTCCTTGCCCATATTCAACAGCTTGGGAATGTCTTCTTCGCGAAGAATATGGCCCTTGCTAAAAGCAGGCCCCTTGAACTCACCCGGGATGATCTCGGTTAGATCGTGGCACAGCACTGCTCCAACGGCCTCGCGGACCGGGATCATTTTCACTACGCTACCCCTTTTTGACAGTCAAGGACAAGAATTCACGATATTGAATTCATTGATGGACTCATTTTACATTTCAGCAGCCTTATTGTCAATAAAAAGCGTAATCACTGGTTCAGATACTAAAGCCTCCCGCAAAAGCGCCCTACATCGGGGAGGTAAATCGCAATTAGTAGATCTTTTCAGCCCAATGAATTTTCTGTGTGTGAAGGCGCCCGCCGAACGCACGAAAAAGGCAGGCATGGAAAAAACCGTGCCCGCCCGACAATTCAATCCTTCAATTTCTCAATCCCTCAATCCTTAATCAGTACATATCCTTCATTTTCCGCGCATGCCCTCCGCAGCACCATTTTTTTAACGAAATCTTCACATAACCGTAACAATAAGCAAAAAATCATTCGCTATTGTGATCTACTGCAAAGTACTGAGAGGGTTTTGTGAGACGGTTACTTTTCACATCGTTTCCAGGTTCCTGGAGCAAATCGAAGGTCAACGGGAAGGCGGCCATATTCACGTTGTCAATAATGACGGTCATTTTCGCCGCAGTGGTCTATGCCGACTATAGTGAGAACATGACCTACACAGAATTCCTTGCGGTCCCCGCCACAGGTGACACAGCCGTTTCTTTCTCGGCTGTAGATATAACGTTCTCAAACACCAACCTTCCGCCCCTCTACTACAGTTTGACCGGCAGTGCAGGCTCGTGGCAACAAATCCCATTGACGACGATCGTACCGGGGTATATGGCGCAGGGATCCTTCTCAATAAGCGATATAAGTCAGTCCACGCCGATATACATGGCGATCGGGAAGAGTTTCCTGACAGGCGGTACACTAGATTTCGCCGGTACGGGAACTACGCCCAACGACAAATACAATAGCGTCTCGGTTGCCTGGGGCGACCTTTCAAACGCAACCTTTGTCACCCCTATCACTTCCAATGGGGCGGGTGTGAGCGACAGAGTCGCTCCGGTCTATCCAAACCTGATTGACTCGTCGGCCTCTCTCCCACCCTCCGTTGCACTTCTTGGCTCGGGCCTGGTCTCGATAATCGGTTTCAAACTCTGGCGGCAAAAAAGGCGGCTCGCGAAAACCCAACGCGGATGACAGAAGCCGGCGGCCAAAGCCTAGCAAAAGGAATGACCTTATTATCCAGCCCGCAGCTTCCGCACCTTGCAAAGGATGTTGCCAAGGAGGCGTTGACGAACCAGGGCCGAAGCCGATGTACAAAAAAACCGGGGCGAACGCATATCCACCCCGGTTTTTTTGATCTCCGGGCAAGTGACCGGGGAGGGTATTATTGCCCGCCCCCGCATCAGGCATCAGTACATATCGTCCATTCCGCCCATTCCGCCCATTCCGCCCATGCCGCCACCGGGTGGCATCATTGGGGGAGCTTTCTTCTTGGGTTTTTCGGCAATGACGGCCTCAGTGGTGAGCAGCAATGAGGCCACGCTGGACGCATTCTGAAGGGCGAAGCGCACCACCTTGGTCGGGTCAATGACGCCTGCTTCCACGAGGTCGCCGTATTCGTCGGTTTCCGCGTTGAAACCATATGCTCCCCGGCCGTTTTTCACATTTTCGACAATAACCGAACCCTCCCGGCCGGCATTGTCTGCGATCTGGCGGATCGGCTCCTCCAAGGCGCGTTTGACTATGTTGAGGCCAAAGCTTTCCTCACCTTCAAGGTTCAACTTGTCGAGCGCAGCTATGCAGCGCAGCAGCGCAACGCCTCCACCGGGGACAATCCCTTCCTCCACGGCGGCCCTGGTCGCGTTCAGCGCGTCTTCGACACGCGCTTTCTTCTCCTTCATCTCAGTTTCGGTCGCCGCGCCCACCTTGATCACGGCAACTCCCCCGACCAGCTTTGCAAGCCTTTCCTGGAGCTTTTCACGGTCATAGTCCGAGGTCGTCTCATCGATCTGTGCGCGAATTTGTTTCACACGACCCTCGATAGCGTCGCGCAAACCCGCTCCGTCAACGATCGTGGTGTTGTCCTTGTCGATATGAATGCGTTTGGCGTTGCCCAGGTCCTTCAAAGAAACGTTTTCAAGTTTGACCCCTATGTCTTCGGAGACCACCTGCCCGCCGGTAAGGATGGCTATATCTTCCAGCATCGCCTTGCGCCTGTCGCCAAATCCCGGAGCTTTAACAGCGCTGACCTTAAGAGTTCCCCTCAGCTTGTTAACCACCAGGGTCGCCAGGGCTTCACCTTCGACGTCTTCAGCTATGATCAAAAGGGGCCGACCCATCTTTGCGATCTGTTCGAGAACAGGCAGCAAGTCTTTCATGTTGCTGATCTTTTTCTCATTGATCAAGATCAGGGGTTCT
>DASPQK010000340.1:0-2731 GCA_035624985.1 Syntrophobacteraceae bacterium
TTCTCCCAACGGACTTCCCGGCTACAGAAAACAAAATCAACAGGTAAAAGAACTTGATGAAAAGCTCCTCAAGCTCAGGGTCGAAAACCAAAAACTCTTCGAAATTGTCCAGGCCATCAAGACCAGCCCCAAAGCACAGGAAAAACTCGTTCGCAGAGAACTCGGCTGGGTCCGTGAAAACGAAATTATCCTTGAATCCGCCGAAAAAGAAAACGAAGGGGCCCAAAAAGGAGACGTGCCTGTCAAGCCTTTCAGTTTTCCCAAGTAAACCTGTCACGCGCCGACGCAAAATGTCCAGGTTTATTTCACGAGGAACAGAAGACAGAAGAAGACATAATTTGCTCGCTTGAAATTATCGGTATGGAGGTGAACAAAATGGCCGATAAGAAGTGGGATTTCGATAGGGAAGCGGCCTTCTGGGACCTGGACCCGGGGCGCGTGAGCCTGGCCGAAGATATTGCCAGGGCCATATCGGACCAGGGAGTATTGACCCCTGATATGGACCTCCTCGAATTTGGCTGCGGCACCGGTCTTTTAACTCTCCGGCTGCAACCTTTGGTCCGCTCCGTAGTATGCGTGGACAGTTCGATGGGAATGCTCGGCATTCTTAAAGAAAAAATTGAGAACCGGAGCCTGACCAATATAACGGCCCAACTCATGGATCCGACAAAAGGTGAAGTCCTGCAGGGCAGTTACCACCTGGTCGTTTCTAGCATGACCCTCCATCACGTCAGGGAAATCAGGCCGCTCATTGATCAGTTCTACAGAATTGCTGCGCCGCGCGGATATCTGTGCATTGCCGATCTCGATCCCGATGGCGGCGAGTTCCACGGCGATAATGACACTGTTTTCCACTGCGGATTCGATCGTGGACAGATGCGCCGGACCCTTATGGAGGCCGGTTTTGGTGACATCAGGGACACAACCGCCGCAAACGTGATGAAACGTGTCCCTTCCGGCGGCAAAAAAGTATTCAGCGTATTTCTCATGATAGGCCGCAAAGGATGGGACGCGGGCGATTCGTTATAACCTGCAATCGACGCGACAAGCATTGCGGCCTCTTTGGCATGGACCGCATCGAAGCCCATACCCCGCAGAGAGATCGCAACAAGAGGCGCACATTTTCATCCGGCAGGAACTTTATCTTCAAACCGGTCTTTCAAACGGAACATGTTCGGCGTCGCGTATCAGGTCGACAGCATAGTGCAAATAAGCTTCAATGTTTTTCCTGTCAATCTTAAGATAATGGTCCTCGGTAACAATGCCCGGCGCTGGTGCTTAACTGTAGAAGCAGGCGCGACAGGTTCATGGGCCGTCACCCCGGCGGACGAGCCGGTTTCGCTATCATCCGGTCTGCTGAGCCATCCCCGCTCTTGGGATTGGGAATCATGAATCCAGAAACTTGCGGGACACCAGTTTCAGCCCTTTTCCCGGTAGCGTCATAAGGGTCGATGTGCCATGGGCGACCAGTTGCCGGGATTCATTCCTCACCTCTGTTTCGGCATAACTGATTGAATTGCCCGTCCGGATGGCGCGTCCCTCCGCGATTAGCAGGCCGCCTTCGACCGGTTTCAGGTAATTCAGTTTCAGATCGATATTCACCAGTCCGGCTTCTTCCGGGATTCTCATCCACACAGCCCAGAAAGTCGCCGTGTCAATCATCACGGCCAGCACGCCACCGTGAACAAAGCCAAAAACCTGTAGATGGCGGCGGTCGATTCTAAGTTCGAGCAGGGCCCTGTCCAGCGCGACCTCGGAAAGCCTCATCGACATGTGATCCGGAAAAGGGCTTGTATTGAAGAGTTCAATCAACTCACGGATATATTCAGGATTTGGGTTCGGCAAAGTCGTTCTCCTCTTTGAGACGCTTCTCTACAACGCAGTACAGTCCTTCGCCCGCTCCTGCCGGTTCAAAACAAAGATTATCTGAGACACACTTTGCCTTACTGGTGTCTCCGGACCTCCAGCGGTTCACCAGATCGGGCTCCCGAATCAAAGGACGTGACAGGCAAACGTAGTCCGTGATTCCTTCCCTTACAATTCGTTCCGCTACCGTGTAGGAGCGAATCCCGCCGACGAGCATTAAAGGAACCCTGATTCTTTCCTTGAATTTCTTGGCCGCTGTTAAGTAATAGACTTCCATTTCCTCGGTATCGAGCCTTCCCGGCCTGGGCGGTACGCACTCACCCGAATACCGGGTTCCGCCGCTTAGCTCAATGGCATCGATACCGGCGCTCTCAAGCATCGAGGCAACTTCGAGCATCTCTTCCACGGTAAGTCCTCCCGTGACGAAGTCCTCCGAGTTCATCTTGACCATCACGGGGAACCTGTTTCCGACTCTATCCCTGACATTATGCACAACTTCCAGGAGGAGCCTTGCCCGATTTTCGACGCTCCCGCCATATAGATCGTTCCTCTTGTTGTAAAAAGGAGAGAGAAACTCGCTCAGCAAAAATCCATGGGCAGCATGTATCTGGACTCCATCGAAGCGGGCCGCTTGAGCCCGTGCCGCCGCCCTGCCGAAAGATTCGGCAACCATTTGAAAATCATCGCCGGCCATCTCACGGCAATTGGGCATCCCATCACTTTTCATGCTTGACGGCCCCAAAGGCGTCTGTCCTGTGAGGTTTGGGTCCGCGTGGCGCCCTGCATGGGCAAGCTGGACAGCGATCTTCCCGCCTGCCTTGTGTACGGAGTCGGCCATGGCAGCCAGCCCGGAGACAAGTTCGGC
>DASPQK010000341.1:0-22931 GCA_035624985.1 Syntrophobacteraceae bacterium
GCTCCGGTAGCCATGGCGCCGGCAAGCGCGAGGTAGCCACAGTTTCGCCCCATGGTCTCGATGACGAATGTACGCTGGTGGGAAGCAGCAGTGGATGAGAGATCGTCTATCGCACGCACGATATGATTTAAAGCGGAATCAGCGCCAATACACATATCGGTGCCGCTGAGGTCATTATCAATGGAACCGGGCAGCCCAACAACCTGCAGCATTGGGATTTCCGAGACCGGGGGGTAGAGATCGGCATGATTTTCTACGATGTTTCTTACGTGTTCGGGCCATTCGGAGGAAAGCACGTGGGCTCCCATCAGGGAACCGTCGCCCCCGATCACCACCAGCGCTTCAATGCCTCTCTCAAGCATGTTCTCCACCGCGCGCCGCCTGCCGTCGTGCGTTTTGAACTGCTCGGACCGGGCCGTCCCCAGGAAAGTCCCCCCGTGCTGGTGATTATTGCTAACGTCCTGCCAGTCGAGACGTCTTATCTGTTCGCCGCCCCGCAGAAGCCCCTCGTAGCCGTAGTATATCCCATATACCTCAAGGCCCCTGTCCAGAGCGCGCTGCACGACCGCGCGCACCGCCGCGTTCATCCCGGGAGAATCGCCCCCGCTTGTCATTACTGCTAGAGTCTTGATCATGATTTTGCTCCCTGGAAATGAAATGGACGGCCGTGAACTTCAGCTCCTCATCTAAAGTCGTCATTCCGGCAGATGTTCTTGAGCATAATTCAATGTTCTCAAGGAAAAGGGCACACTACTCCCACTCGCCTCAAAAGCATGTTTCATTATTCATTAGAAGATGGAAAATCATCCCGATCGGAGTTATTTTGGGGACCTGTAGCACCAATAGGAGCGCTCATGCCGCGCGTCGCGCGACTGAGCGGGGGAAAACCGACAACACTCTTTTCGAATTACGGGCGGACGACCATGATAGTGCCAGTTATATTATCCGGTGGGGTGGGATCGAGGTTATGGCCTCTTTCAAGAGAACATCTTCCGAAACAGTTGATGCCGCTACTGGGGGGAGAACACTCCCTGTTTCAAAAGACTATTTTGCGCTTGTCAAAAATTGCGGGAACTCATCCTCCCGTAATCGTGTGCAACGAAAGCCACCGCTTCATGGCGGCCGCACAGATGCAGTCGCTCAAAGTTGCCCCTTCGGCTATCATTCTTGAACCAGTGGGCCGAAATACCTGCCCCGCAATTACCGTGGGCGTGCTTGCCGCAATAAAAAGCGATGAAGATCCCGACGTGATCGTGCTCCCGGCGGACCATCTCATCCGCGAAAATCGCCGTTTTGCATCCGCTGTCCACAAAGGGAGCGAACTTACCCCGGAAGGCAAAATCATCACGTTCGGGATCGTTCCTGACAGACCTGAAACCGGTTACGGCTACATCCGCAGAGGGCAAAGTGTGCCGGGCCACCCGGATGGAGACGCCTGCACGGTGCGCGAATTTGTTGAGAAACCGGACTATGAAAAAGCCTGCTCATTCCTGGCCTCGAAAGAATACTTCTGGAACAGCGGCATCTTCATGTTCCGGGCTTCTGTTTTTCTGAGCGAGCTGGGCCGCCTTTGTCCGGAAATTCTGAGCGCCTGCCGCGACTCGTATGCAAATGCCAGACAGGACCTTGATTTCGTTCGTCTCGAAGAAACCTCCTTTGCTTCATGTCCGAATATTTCCATAGACTATGCAATTATGGAAAGAACACCACAGGCGGTGGTTGTTCCCCTGGATGTCGGCTGGAGTGATGTTGGGAGTTGGCCCTCGGTTTATGAAGTGTGCGAAAAAGACAACAGCGGCAACGCCGTCACCGGGGATGTTTTGCTCGAAGATGTCCGCAACTGTTTTATCCATTCTGAAAACAGGCTTGTAGCCGCCCTCGGAATAGAAAACCAGATTATAATCGAAACCAAGGATGCCGTGCTGGTCTCATCGATCGAACGTTCCCAGGATGTCAAACTCATTGTCGGCAGGCTCAAAGAACAAATGAGAGAGGAAGCTCTTTCCCATCCCCGGTCGTATCGTCCCTGGGGGTCCTACGAGTCCACCGATACCGGTGAGCGTTTCAATGTAAAGCGTATAATCGTAAATCCCGGCGCCGCTCTTTCTCTTCAGATGCACTATCACAGGGCGGAACACTGGGTCGTGGTAAAGGGAACCGCCCGCATAACAAAAGGCGACGAGGAATTCCTGCTCAACGAAGACCAAAGCACATACATCCCGTGGGGCACCCGGCACCGCCTGGAAAACCCCGGCAAAATTCCCCTGGAACTCATCGAGGTCCAGACCGGCAGCTATTTGGGAGAAGACGATATCCGCCGGTTCGACGACAAATATGGAAGATGCTGAAGAGGTTTTAGTTTTTAGTTTTGGGTTCGATGTAAAATCCCGGACGGTTTTTTTACGTCATAGCATCCAAAATGCGTGTGTGGACCCATATCTTGGTCCAGGATCGAGTCGTAATTGATAATGGTTCTTGAGAAAATCGCTCTAAACTGTTATTGGTTGGACGAATCTGAATTCCGTTCCATTCCAAAGAGGAGTCACCAATGAAAGCCCGGCAATGCTTGCCTACGGTTCTTGCGACGGCATTTGCAGTGGTCCTGCTGGGGGGCTGCGCGACGGTGCCTTACGGACCCGGTCCTTACTACACCATTGAGACACCTCCTGCGGCTTCCAACCCCGCGCCCGCCGAAAATGAGGCTGATTCCCTGGCCGTCGGCCCTGATGATCGCACCTACGTAATCCACGTCGAAAACAACACCCCTTTCCCGGCCCGTCGTCTTCCTCAAGCTCGTCGCGTGCTTTATGAGAAAGGATTTGACCAGGTCAGAAGAGAAAGGGAGGCTGATTTCTCTTTGGACATTTCACTGACTTCCGAATCCCGCGACAACCCCGATCTGAGGGGCGAGCATCTCTTAGGCGGGGCAATTCTCGGTGCTGCAACGGGTGCGCTCCTTGGCGCAGCGGCGGCAGGCCGTCCAGCCCTCGGGGCGGCTGTGGGAGCCGCAGGCGGCAGTTTTCTTGGGCTGGCCGCTCCTGCCAATACGCCAGTGGTCAGGATAGATGTGCGCACCCAGAGTTTTCGCGCCGGGACTGCCTCCACTAGAAGCGCCGTGGTGGACGTGGCGCATGTTCCGCCCTATGACGTTCCCAGGGTAATCGATATTCAGGTCTCAAGAATGCTCCAGACGTTGCCGGCAAGATAAAAAGAAGGACCGAAGAAGAGATAATCGATTTTCCACTCATACCGCGATCAATCGTTCCATTCGACCAGGTGTGAGGACTTCATGTTGACCTCCTTAACACCGGGAATGCGGCTGACGATTCTTTCTATTTCTCGGGCCTGATCCGGGTCTTTCATTGTCTGGACGCTGGCGCCAAGAGTAACGACGCCGTCGCGCACGAACACCTGGATGTCGGGTTTTATCTCGAGCAGGGTGGTTTTCACCTCGGATGCGAGCACCAGATCTTCGATCGCCTTCTGAGACTCGAAAGTCGTCTTGAAGGTTTCCAGTCCGGCGGTGTAGCAAATCACGTCCACCGCGTCATCCACGCTCATCTTCCGCACGCGGATCACCAGATCGTAGAGAAGCGGATCGGCGGTGTCAATCCCATGGAGGTGCAGGCTCCATTTGTGCCTTGCCAGATCGTCTTTTTGGAGCCGCTCCATGGCATTTTCATAGGAAATATTTTCCCGGTTGATTATTACCTGGATTCGATCCTTCATCTCGGCAATGATTCTAACCTTGAGAACGTGGGAGACGCCCTTTACATAGAACTGTCCGGCCAGCCCATGATAGACCACGTTGTCCCTCACCAGGTACTTCAAGAGCGAGGCTTGAAAGTAGGCGTTAAACTTCTCCCTGCCGTAGGAAATCCTTTCCAGAAATGAAGGAGCGTCATGTACAGCCTTAGCCAGCTTGATTTCCGGGATGTTAAACTCTTTTGAAGCCCTCAAAATGACCTCACGGGCGCAAACCTGGTAGCCCATCTTTTGGGCCACTTTTTCGGCCACTTCTTTGCCGTGGCTGTACGAACCCCTGGAAATGGTAATGATCGCCATTGTACTCTACTCTCCTTTTTCTTTTTCACTGTAATCCGTACCGCTTAATTTTCCTCCAAAGCGATACTCTATCGATGCCAAGAATTTCAGCCGCCCTGGTTTTATTGTCGCCAACCTGTTTGAGGACCCAGAGGATGTATTCCCGTTCATATTCATCCAGGGTCAAAAAATCCTTCTGCGGACGCCGAACTCTGAAAGAAAGTTGCTGCAGATCGAGAGGCAAATGCGAGGACTCGATGGCGTGCCCGTTTGCCAGGGTAACCGCTCTTTCAATGATGTTTTCCAGTTCCCGCACATTTCCAGGATATTCATAAGAAAGCAGGATGGCGGCTGCCTGGTCGGAAATGCTTCCCACCGGTTTGCCCTGTGCTTTTGCAAACTTGCGGAGAAAATGAAGGCTTAGCAGCAGTATGTCGTCCCTGCGATCCGCGAGCCGGGGCACGTAGAGTGTAATCACGTTGAGCCGGTAGTAAAAATCCTGGCGAAAGGTCCCGCACTCGATCTCCTGCTTGAGATTCTTGTTTGTCGCCGCAACAACCCTTATATCGACACCTATTTCCTGTGTGCCTCCTACCCGCATCATCACGCGTTCCTGAAGCACTCGCAACAGCTTCACCTGCATCGACAGGGGCATGTCCCCGATCTCATCCAGGAATATCGTGCCTCCCTGCGCAACTTCCAGCAGGCCCCGTTTTATGTTCTTTGCACCCGTGAAGGCCTCGCGCTCGTGCCCAAACAGTTCGTTGGCAAGAAGCTCTTCGCTGAACGCGCCGCAGTTGATTGCAAGAAAGCGCTTCTCAGCCCTGGGGCTCATGTTGTGAATGGTCCTGGCCACAAGCTCCTTGCCGGTGCCGGTTTCTCCAAGTATAAGGACACTCGAATCGGAAAACGCCACCTGCTCGATCATCCTTCGCAGGATTTCCATCTCCGGAGCGTTGCCGATGAGCAACGAGGTCTTACCCTGGTCACGAACCCGCTGCCTCAGTTCCATCACTTCCCTGCGAAGGCCGCGCTTCTCAACGGCCTGTTTCACAAGGGCCCTGATGTCATCGATTTTGTAGGGCTTGGGAATATAGTAATAGGCCCCTTTATGCATAGCCTCAACAGCGGAAGAAACCGAAGCGTATCCCGTAATGACTATAACCTCGATGCCCGGATAGAGCTCACGAGCCCTGTCGAGCACCTGCAAGCCATCCACCGGCTGCATTCGAATGTCGGTCAACACCAGGTCAAACTCTTCTTTTTCGAGTTCCTCGATCGCAGCCAGGCCGTCACCGGCGCTAACAGTCTCATAGCCTTCCCTGCGCAGCACATGTTCGAGATTTTCTCGGGCTATGCGTTCGTCATCGACTATCAGGATGCGGGGTGTGGCCATAGAGTCTTTTTTTCCGCTTCACGAGACCGGAGGGGGTTCACCCCATAAGCGCTTAAATAAGCGCGTAAGTTATTGAATTTACTGATGGCAGGGTTAGGACTTTCGTCACCCCCGTGAAAGCGGGAATCCAGTACATTACTCATCGATTTTACAGAAAAAAACAAAAAGCTGGATTCCCGCCCCACGCCTTCGCGGGAGCAGGCTCTTCGCGGGAATGACGTCCTTTCTCCTTGCAGGGCCTCATTCTTATTTGAGCGCTTATGGGGGTTCACCCTGCTTATTAGCCCATGACCCCACCGACATCTCAGCACGCCTGCTCCATTGGAAAGCGCAAGGCGAATCTGGCGCCTTCCCCTTCTTTGCTGTCAACCGATATCGAGCCGTTATGTTTCTGGACTATCCCAAAGACTATCGACAACCCAAGACCGGTTCCCGCCCCCACCTCCCGCGTCGTATAAAATGGATCGAAAATCCTACCCAGTTCCGCTTGCGGGATCCCTTTGCCGGTGTCTTCAACCGTAATAAGCACCTGTTTTTCAGACAGGTCGCACCTCGCCTTTATGGTGATCTGTCCCGGAGGCACTATCGCCAGAACGGCGTTTTCAATCAAGTTTAAGAATACCTGCTGCATCCGTTGAGCATCCAGATTGAGTGAAAGGTCCTGCGGGACATCCAATATAATTTCGATTCCCGGCGGGATATGACTGGAAATAAGCTTGATGGAGCGTTCCACCACCTCCAGGAGCGCGGTCGGCGCAAGGCAAAATTCCTTCACCCGCGAAAATTCCAGCAGACCCCTTACTATATCACGGGCTCGATGCACTTCGTGTTCGATATTGTCCAGCATCCGGCGCGAAACCTGGGCGTCCGGCTTGTCGAACTCCTCCAAAAGAATCTGGCAGGAAGTCGATATATTGTTAAGGGGATTGTTTAACTGGTGGGCTATGCCAGAGGTCAATGTCCCAAGGGAGCTCAGCTTTTTGGCCTGGAGCAACTGTTCCTGCCTCTTCTCCAGTTCGGAAATCATCAGGTTGAACCCCTCGACCACACGTTGTGTCTCGTCTCGCGTCTCGCTAACCTCGATGGGACTGAAATCACCAGCGGCAATGCGGTGCGTGGTTTTTTCGATATATCGCAGGGGTCGAACGATTTTCCTGGTAATCACCGGGAACAGGAGTCCACCGCCCATGATCGTGACCCCCAGCGAGATGAGAAGCAGGGTCTCAAGGGAGTTTACGATACGAAGGATGCGTTCGCGCTGGAAAGAGACCAGCTTTTGGGACAATGTCACCAGGCCCTTGCCGTGTTCGCGCAACCGGTCTTCAATCCCTGAGGACCCCGAAGTGTCGCCACGGGCCTGCTCCAATTGGATCATCAGTTGTTGATAACCGCCAAGTTCCAGTTTGATCCGGTTAAGCAGGGGAAAAACTTTAAGATCATTTAATTCCGGGCCTGTCCTGGCGAAAAGCGCCAGTCCCAGTTGGGTGAACCTGCGATTCTCGGCCAGGTCTTCAGCCAAACCATATAACAGAAAATTTTTCTCATACCTGCGGGCCTCAAGAATAAAATCTCGAAGATCATCGGCTGTCTCGACAAAATGTTGATTTCGCTCAACTTCCCGAAGGTAGCTGAACGAAACCGCGCCAAAGGAACCTGTGATTACAAGCAGTAAGAGGAAAGCGGCCATAACCTTTTGACGAATATTCAAACTTGCTGGAAATCTCATTGACAGGTGACTCCAGTGATTTTTTCCGCACAAGGCGGCACTTGAACCAGATGAGCATTGCTGAGTGTTATTTGAGTTTTAGGGACGAACTGACGACCTGTCAATGCTTAGCCGGGCAGGTCCATATAGAGGCAAAGGGCGCGAGGAGGCGCTGATGCCTTTCCGTTCACTATTCACTATCCACCGTTTACGTGGTATGTTTATAACATTATTTCATCCAAGGAGGTATCGGCCGTCTTGCACTGCATACCTGACGCTCCTTCCGGCCCGATCGAAAGCGCAATGCTGGGGCCGGCCCTGGAAGAACTCTACGGCCATTATAATCGTTTCGAGCACATCCACCCCGATCCACTGGAGTTTGTATACCTCTACGACAATAAACCGGACATGGAGTTGAGCGCGTTCATCGCCTCGTCGCTTGCATACGGCCGTGTGAGACAGATCCTCAAAAGCGTGCGATCTGTTCTTGACGCCATGGGTCCAAGTCCCTCCTCGTTTCTGCTTGAAAATAGACCGGCTGTTATCAGGAAAGCTTTTCACTCTTTCAAGCACCGTTTTACCACCGGCGCGATTTTATCCGACCTGCTGGTAGCCCTTGGAAGACTCAGCCGCGAATATGGGTCGCTGGAGTCCTGTTTCCAGGCTGGATTTAGTCGCCATGATTCAAACATTCTCCCGGCCCTTGCCGAATTTGTAAAAAAACTCGAGCAAGCTTGTGGACGAACGATGCCGACGTTTTTACCTTCACCGCGTGGCGGAAGCGCGTGCAAAAGGCTGAACCTCTTTTTGCGGTGGATGGTGAGAAGCGACAGGGTTGATCCCGGAGTATGGCAAACCATTCCCGCTTCTCACCTGATAGTGCCGCTGGATACTCATATGCACAGGGTTGCCTTAGCTATGGGCCTGACATCAAGAAAACACGCCGACATTTGTTGCGCCATAGAAATAACCGGGGCTTTCAGATCGATCTGCCCCGACGACCCGGTCCGCTACGATTTTGCTCTTACCAGGCTGGGAATTGTTGCCGGTGCGCCGCCAACACAACTTTTCACTTCACTGCCGCTGTTCGGAGGAAAAGGATGAAAGAGGTAAAGCTCTACGCTCTCAGCACGTGCATCCACTGCAAGGATACGAAGGAGTATCTTGATAAATGCGGTGTAGATTACGAGTGTGTGAACGTCGATAAACTCGATGGCGAACAAAGGCGCCAATTGATCGAGGAGATCAGGAAAGACAACCCCGGTTGTGCTTTCCCCATGCTTTTTATCGGCCCCAAAGTGATAATTGGATTCAGAAAAGAAGAGATAAAGGAGGCGCTGAATCTCGAATGAACGTCGAGCAGCTTTACGAGTTCCTGAAAAAGACGCAGGAAGCCAAAGGCTATTTCTTCAACGGAGATACGAGCAGGGTTTTCCAGCTTTTGGAGGGGCTGCTGGATAACAGGGACCGGTACGGATATATGTGCTGCCCATGCAGGCTGGCGGCCAATGACCGCGACTGGGACCGAGATATAATCTGCCCGTGCGCTTACAGGGAACCAGACATTGCCGAGTATGGCAGCTGTTACTGCGGGCTCTATGTTTCGAAAGAGTGGAACGAGGCAGCCATCCCTCATTCATATGTGAAGGAAAGACGACCGCCGGAAAAGGTCTTTGGGAGGATTTAGGGACAGTTGTTTATGACCCGCTTAGTCCAGGTGAAGCAGGGTGATCTCGGGCGGGACGTTAAGCCGCACTGGGGTGAATGTGGTGCCGATTCCACTGCTCACATAGAGTTGCGAACCATTCGACCGGTATAGGCCCGCCGGATAAGGGGTCAGAAGAGCCGCCAGGCTGATGTCCCCTGATGGCAGGCTCAACTTTACCTGCCCCCCATGATAGTGGCCTGCCAGGGTCAGCGGAATCCCATGTGCAGCAGCCTGAGGGAATATCTCGGGTCGATGGGAGAGCAGAAGAACCGGCATATTTGAATCCAGACCATGCAAGGCGGCATCAAGGTCGGGATGTCCGGATCGCAGGTCATCGATACCGGCTACCGCAAAAACACCCCGTGCGGTGCGAATTACCCGGTGAGTATTTTGCAGCAGCGGTATGCGGTAATGCGAAAAGACAGCCTGAATGTGACGCGGTTCCCCATACCAGTGTTCATGATTACCCAGTGTGGCAAAAGCCCCGTATGGAGCCCGCACCCTTGCCATCTCCTCTATGCAGCCCGACAGAAATTCCATTGAGTTCGATATGTAATCCCCGGTGAGCACGAGCAGATCGGGTTGGAGCGCATTGACCCGATCGGTAACCTGCCGTATATCTTTCCTTGTCATGTAAATGCCGGCGTGAATATCGGTGAGTTGTACGACGCGCAGAGAGCATCCGAAGGACAGGGCAAGCTCCCTCACCTTAAAAGCCTTGCCGGCATAGAGTGCGCCATATCCGGAAAGCACGAAGGGTGTTGAGGCAAGCCCGCTCACTCCGACTCTGAGAAAGTGACGCCGGCCAGGGTTCATGGAGCTGAGTTCCTTTCGGCGCGGGTTGTGGAATATCCGGTAAATCACTCGGCCAAGCCCCGTAAAAGAATCGAAAAGAAAGAGCATCAGTGCGGATAGAATTGAACCGAAGGTCCACACGGCCGGTAGATAAAAAAGGCAAAGCCGGGCGGCTGTCGGCGCGTGCGATAAGGTTATCGGGTAAGACATGATGTACCTGTTTGCGGCAAAGAGAAGGAGAATCGACATGCCCACCAGAACGATGGCGCCGAACTTGAATAGATTAGGACCAGGCAATGATTTGATGGCCCGCCTGGCGCGGAGAAACAGATATAGTTGCGAGAGCACGGCAAGATTGGTAAAAATTAACATGATAGTTGCGAAGTTCATTCCACGGGCCATTTAGCGCCTCCAATCCCGGCGGGCGTGCAAAGCCTCATTCATTTAATGTCCTATCATACAAAAGCCCGAGGTGATTCGTCCAGATGCGGTAATACTTTCCGTTGCCGCCACAGGGCCATTAACCGGAGAGCATACCCTGGTGGATTGATCTCTGGTGTGGAATATTAGCGTTGACAGATTTCTTGGCACTTGCATGTTTATTGAAAACTGGGTAAACTAATTGAGTTTTATTAGTGGTCAAGCTGGAAATCAACCCGCCGGATTGCTTATGCGTCGTGACAATGAAAAACCCAAAGAATCCAGCCCGGACGATTCTTCCGCCTACGAGCGCATCGTAGCGGCCGCACGCCGGATTTTTTTCGCAAACGGTTTCCGCAGGGTGACCATGGACGATCTGGCCAGGGAACTCGGCATGAGCAAAAAGACGCTCTACGAGCATTTCCCGAGCAAGACCGCCCTTGTTGAAGCTGCAATACTCCATAAGTTCCAGGCCGTCGATAGCGAACTGCAAAGAATCAGCTCAGAGTGTTCATCAGATTTTCTCGGGACTCTTCGAGACCTGCTGGCTTACATTCAACAGCAAATGGGAGAAATTCAGCCGCCGTTTCTGCGGGACATCAAACGGCAACCCGAACTGTTCAGCCATGTGGAAGCCAGACGCAGGGAACTGGTCCAGCGTTATTTTGGCGGAATTATAAGCCAGGGGCGCAAGGCAGGCCTTGTCCGCCAGGATGTTCCCGCCGAGCTTATAACCGAGATTATCCTCGCCTCTTTTGAAAGGATTATGATTCCGTCAAAGATGGCCGAACTAGAGATAACCCCTAGAGCCGGATTCTCTGCGATCGTCTCTGTGATACTTGAAGGCGTCATCACTCGAAATAAAGTGAGCAGTGAACAGTGAACAGTGAACGGATGAGATTTCGCCTCATGGCGTTGTGCTCGCTCGCGATGCTTTGCAGCCTTATGGGTTGCGCCCCACCTGAACCCGACCGTGTGCAGGGGTATGTTGAAGGCGAGTATGTGTATGTCGCCTCGCCTCTGTCGGGCACTCTTGAATCGTTGTGCGTGCAGCGCGGCATGCAGGTCAAGGAGGGAGACGCCCTGTTTGCGCTGGACAGCACGCCGGAAAGAGCGGACGTGGAAGAAGCCCGGCGCCGTGCCTTGGAGGCGGCGGCAAACCTAGAGGATGCAAAAAAAGGCAGCCGGCCATCTGAAATTGAATCCATCGAAGAGACGATCAAGCAGGCCCGCACGGCCCTTGTGCTTTCCGAAAAAGAACTGATGCGCCGTGAGCATCTTTTCGCAGCCGGGGCCATTTCGGCGGAGGCGCTCGATCAGGCCCGCGCGGCCAACGATCAGAATCGCCACAGGGTATCTCAATTGGAAGCCGATATGAAGACGGCAGGGCTTGGGTCGCGCAGCGATCGGATTTCGGCGGCGCAGGCCGCGCTGGAGGCACAGGAAGCCGCATTGGAGAGGGCGAGATGGGAACTCGCGCAAAAGAGCCGGTTTGCGCCCCAGGACGCCCTGGTTTTCGATACTCTTTACCGGGAGGGGGAATGGGTCGGAGCCGGCAGAGCCGTGGTTGCTTTGTTGCCCCCGCAGAATATAAAGGTGCGTGCATTTGTCCCGGAGACCAGGATTGGCGCAATCAGGATCGGCGACAGCGTCCGGGTTAGTGTGGACGGGATGCCAAATCCATTTTTTGGAAAGGTGAGTTACAAATCACCCAGGGCGGAATACACCCCCCCGGTCATTTACAGCAGAGAAGCCCGGAGCAAGCTAGTGTTCATGATCGAGGCGGTCTTCGATCCCAAGACGGCGCAAAACCTTCATCCGGGGCAACCCGTGGACGTGAAGTTCGGTTTCTGAGACATGACCGAGGATTTTGTCATCGATGTGGCCGGGATGACCAAGCGGTTCGACGGCCGCACGGTAGTGGACAATGTGGACCTTCGAGTCCACAAAGGCGAGGTCTGCGGTTTTCTCGGTCCCAACGGCAGCGGCAAGACCACATTCATCCGCATGCTTTGCGGATTGCTCCGGCCGGACGCGGGTAGGGGCACATGCCTGGGATACGACGTGATTACTGAAAGTGAGGCGATAAAACGCAACGTCGGATACATGACCCAGAGGTTCAGCTTATACGAAGACCTCACTATTTCGGAAAACCTCGAGTTCGTCGCCCGCATGTATTCGGTCAAGGATCGGCGCAATGCGGTGAGTCGCAGCCTCGACAGGCTCGGACTTGCAGAACACAGGCGTCAGCTTGCCGGAGAGCTTTCCGGCGGATGGAAACAGCGTCTGGCCCTGGCGGCCTGTCTGATTCATGAGCCGAAACTGCTTTTGCTCGATGAGCCTACAGCGGGTGTGGACCCTCAAGCGCGCCGCGAGTTTTGGGACCAAATCCATCAGCTTGCCGGCCAGGGGCTGACCTTTTTAATCTCAACGCATTACATGGATGAGGCCGAACGCTGCCATCGGCTCGCTTATATTCTGAACGGAGTTTTGCTCGCTCACGGCGCGGTCGACGAGATCGTTTCCCAAACGAGGTTGACTACCTGGGAGGCAAGCGGACCCAATTTGCTGGAGTTGGCCGAAAGGCTTCGCAACGATCCGGGAGTCGAGCAAGCGGTTCCTTTCGGAAACCTGCTGCACGTAAGCGGCCCCGACCCCCAGGGGCTCGAAAAAGCAATAGAACCGTACCAAACCGGGAAATACAAATGGCGCCGGACAGTTCCGGGGCTGGAGGACGTTTTCATCCACTTTATGAAAAAGTCAAAGGATAAGGTTTCGCCATGACCCTGCCTGCCGCAAAAAAGAGGCCTCCATTTTCCCTGGCTCGCTTCTGGGCCGTGGTGTTCAAGGAATTCGTCCAGATGCGCCGTGACCGGTTGACATTCGCCATGACGCTGGGCATTCCCCTGGTTCAGCTTATCCTCTTCGGCTACGCAATCAATTCGGACCCCAAGCACCTGCCCGCCGCCGTCATCCTGGCGGACAACGGTCCGCAGGGCCGCACACTTCTCAATGCGATCCACAACAGCGCCTATCTGGATTTGGTCAGCCGGGTCGATTCAGAAAGTAAAGCCAATGAAATGCTTGAGCGCGGTGAAGTCCAGTTTGTCATCAACATCCCGGTCAATTTCACTCACGATCTGCTAAGGGGAGACAGGCCCGTCATCCTCGTGGAAGCGGACGCCACCGACCCGGCGGCAACCAGCAACGCCATAGCTTCCCTGCGCTCTCTTTTGAACAGCGTCCTGCAAAACGATCTTAAAGGTCCGGTGGCGTTTCCGGCTGAAACCGAAGGCCCTGTGGATCTTCGCATCCATACCCGTTATAACCCTGAATCCATTACGCAGTATAACATCGTGCCCGGCCTCATGGGGGTCGTGCTTCAAATGACGATGACCGTGGTGACCGGATTGGCAATCACCCGCGAGTCGGAGCGGGGCACAATGGAGACTTTGCTCTCGATGCCCACCCGTCCGATTGAAGTAATGACGGGTAAAATCATTCCTTACATTTTGATGGGCTACATACAGGTATCTCTTATCCTGTCAGCCGCCAGCTTTCTTTTTCATGTGCCTATGGCGGGCAGCATTTTCCTGCTGCTGGCCGTCAGTCTGCTGTTCATCATCGCTACGCTCGCTGTGGGGATTACCTTCTCTACGCTTGCAAAAAACCAGCTTCAGGCGGTGCAGATGGGCTGGTTTTTCTTTCTACCCTCACTGCTGCTTTCGGGGTTCATGTTTCCCTTCCGCGGGATGCCGCATTGGGCGCAGACGATCGGCGAATTACTCCCGCTGACCCATTATCTGCGCATCGCCAGGGGCATCCTTCTCAAAGGCAACGGCCTGCGGGAAATATCCCCTCAGCTCTGGCCGATAGTGCTCTTCATCGCCGTGGCAATGACGGTTGCCGTAAAGCGCTACCGGCGGACGCTTGACTGATGCCCTAAAAACTCTCAATGAATTCTCATCCGGTTCTCTTTACAAATGCAAGTCCGATAAGCATATTTGGGGGTAGTTTTTGCCCTGATATCGCCGCATATTTACAAAGCGCTAAGAGGAAAAGCCCAAATGGAGAAGAAGTTACTCGAATTGGCTGTCGAGATCGTTCAGGCCCAGGTCTCCATGAGCAAAATGACATCGGCCGACATAGAACAGACACTGGTTAGAGTCTATAATGCGCTTCACAGGATGAGACTCGCTGAGCAGCAGGGAGAGTCCCTCCTGCCGGGAGATCCCGTATTTGAGACCTCCGGCGTTCCCGGTGCGGCCGATCCATTTTCTTCGATTCAGGAAGACAAAGTCACCTGTATGGAATGCGGGGCCGAGCTCAGGCAGCTAACCGCCAACCATCTTCGAATCCATCACCTCACCCCCAGGGAATATAAGAAAAAGTGGGGATTTCCCCTCAAACAGCCCCTGTCCGCAAAAATGCTCACCAATCTGCGCAGTCGGTCGGCCAAAAAGCGTGGTCTCCCCGAAAACCTCAGAACCTATCTCGACCGCAAACGAGAGCACAAAACTGCGCCCAGCCGTGAAAGCCCGCCTTCAGAGCCGTCTCATGGGAAAAAATCGATCTTAAGCACCCTATGAAGAGCGACTTTGCAGCCTGGTGAAGGGCATAGGTTCGAGACCACGGGGTTTTCGCCGCCCCAAATACGCTATTCCCCCAATTGAAAATTGCCTCGCGGCAAGTAGAATGTCGGCATTCGATTTTGCTCGCACCCATGATTTGCACCGGAGGTGGAGATTGTTCGAGGAGTCGGCAAAAACCGCGAAACAGTGATCGATCTTCAAAGGATCGGCGCAGGAGGGAGAAACTTGCCCGATCCGGGCAGCGGTTAGCCGACATTAATCCGCCTGTCATCTCTTCCTCAGGACACAGGGAGCCAAGCGCGGCTCGGCGCCCTGTCCCGTCTTCCGTACTCAGGCTGCGGTCCTGAACTGTTTTTCCTCCGTGGAGTCTTTTAGAGCGTTGGTGGAGAACCCTTCGCCAATAATCATCTCCGCCAAAGCGTCGAAATAGCCTGTCCCTACAAAGGACTGGTGCTTTACGGCCTTGTAGCCAACCTTCTGCGATTCGAACTCCCTGTCCTGAAACTCCGAATAGGCGCTCATTCCTCTCTTGCTGAAATCCCGAGCAAGCTCATACATCGCATGGTTAAGAGAATGAAAACCGGCAAGCGTCACGAATTGAAATTTGTATCCGTAGGAAGCAAGCCTGTTTTGGAACCCGGCAATGGCCGATTTGTCGAGCTTCGAGCTCCAGTTGAATGAAGGCGAGAGGTTATAAGCCAGCAGCTTGTTGGGATATGAAGCATGGACCGCTTCGGCAAATCTTTTGGCTTCAGCCAGGTCCGGTTCGGATGTTTCACACCAGAGCAAGTCCACGTAAGGCGCATAAGCCAGTGCGCGGCTTATCGCCGATTCGATCCCGTTTTTGACGGTGAAAAAGCCTTCAGCAGTTCTTTTGCCCGTTATGAAAGCGCGATCTCTTTCATCGACGTCATTAGCGAGAAGCGTAGCGGAGTTGGCGTCCGTTCTGCCGATGAGTATCGTGGGGACACCGCAGACATCGGCGGCAAGTCTTGCTGCTACGAGTTTTTTTATTGCTTCGGAGGTGGGTATTATTACTTTGCCTCCCAGATGTCCGCATTTTTTGGCAGACGCCAGTTGATCTTCAAGATGGACCGCCGCAGCGCCGGCCTCGATCATTGCCTTCATCAGCTCGTATGAGTTTAAAATCCCTCCAAAACCGGCCTCCGCATCCGCAACGATCGGCGCAAACCAGTACGTCCCTTCCCTGCCTTCCATGTGATCGATCTGGTCGGCCCTGATGAACGCATTATTGATCCGGCGCACTAGATTGGGAACGCTGTCCACGGGATACAGGCTTTGATCCGGGTAAGTATGGCCGATGCTGTTGTTATCCGCTGCGACCTGCCAGCCGCTTACATAAATGGCTTTGAGTCCGGCCTGAACCTGCTGCACGGCCTGAGCGCCAGTCAAAGCCCCAAGGGCTGAAGTGAGAGGTCCTGCATGGAGCAGCTGCCAAAGCCTGCGGGCGCCTAGATCCGCCAGAGTGTATTCGATTCGGATCGATCCCCTGAGCCTGAGCACGTTCTCTGCCGTATAAGGCCGCTCTATGCCCTTCCACCGTTCATCCCCGTTCCATTGCCGAATGAATTGTCGATCTTGATCATCTGTAATCATCTATCTTCCTCCTGGCGCACATTCAATGTGCAATAGTTTTTTCAGCTTTGCATCAATACAGCCGCCCATTACGTCGGGTTAAAGCGATGGCGCACGATCATATCCTCGCTTATCTGCCGGGCCTGCCGGTATTTTTCGATTTCGCTTCGCTCGGTTCCCGGCGGCAGCTCCTTCAGAAGACGCTCAAGTTGCTCATCGAAAATCCTGGTGACCAGTTCCGGAGTTTGCGCCACAGGGAGGCCCTCGTCATCGATCAACCTTACCTGCTCCCTGTGGATGGTTCGCTGGGCTATCATCAGACGGTATATGCGGTCCGTGGCAAGATCTTCCATGTAACCGTCCAGCAGGCTGGCTCCCTTCCCATGCAATACGCCGTTGCGATATCGGATGACGGTGCGCACGGCCGCTCGAGTGCCCTCCAGACTGATCTTTCCTATCCCTGCGGGCGAGGGTCTCAGGTCAGGATAATGTTCGATGGAGCTTTTCCTGGCAAACCGCTGGTTGGGATACGGAAACTGCTGCACCGCGACTTCATTCTGGTCGGGATGACCGGTCCAGGCGCCGTCCATCAGGCAATCAGCTTCGTTCTTCTTGTCTTCGGCAAGTATTTTGAGGGCGCGCCCGTTCAGCTCAGGATCGGTCCTGCTTGGGTACAAAGCAGTCATCCCTCCTATGGCGAGCATGCCGTGTTTATGGCAAATCTCAGCCATCAAATCGCGAAGTCTTTGAAAAAAGGCGACATTATGAGGAATGGTGTTGCGATCCGGCAAAACCCACCCCGGGTCATAGAGATTGAAATGAATCAGGCTTGCCATATAATCCCAACGGCCCAGGTTCAACCCGAGAAGATGGTCCCTGAGATTGAATGCAAACTCCTCCATTTGATAGGCCACAGGATGAGATTCAACAAGCGCCATGCACTTGATGTAGTCTTCCGGCAGACCCTTTGCCCTGGCCAGCGCCCGGAAAAGGTCCCTCCACCATAGTCCCTCCTCGGCCGATTCGGTCTTTGGAATGTAGAACGACAGAGGATGTTTCAATTCATCAGGTTCAACGCCGTATACGATTACAGCCATGTCCAGAAGGGGCGCCGCAATTTTTTCGTCGCGACCCGGAAAAACGCCTCCCTGGCTTAGATGCAGCCCGCGCGGCCGGAGCCATATCACCGTGTCGCTGGGATCGATCCCTACCGTGATTCGGCGCTTTTCATCGAAGTAGCTCAAATCGCCCCTGAGCGCCTCGAGGATGTTGTGAATCCCGACCTGCAGGTTGGACCACTGATTTGCCATGGAATCCTCAAGGTCAAGCATAACGCCCGGCGCGCCGGAATTGAGCATCTTGACCACAAGCTCGGCATCGTCCGAGGGGCCTGTCATCTGGTTTCTCTGGTCCCGGCACGACGCTGGAAGCTCGATTTTCCATCTGCCGCTCGCAGCCTCTGAAACCGGCAGATAATTTGGAAGATTGCCTCGATGAGCTTCGGCCAGCACTCGCTCACGCCTTGCGATAAGATGTCTCTGGCGGGGAGTGAACTCTTTGTGCAAAGGGGCCAAAAATTCGAGAAACCCGCTGGGAACTGATTCAAACGGGTCGAAAGCAGTTGGTTTATATTCATAGTGAAATTTTTTGGCTTCACTTGATCGCCTTTGAGCATGCATTGGGTTTTCTCCTTTTAATAATGTTTATTAAACAATAAATATTCTCGCAGCAAAGCTATGTTCGAAGGGCGTCCTTGGCAAGTGGGCTCCGGCTATAGAAACAGCAGGCGGAAAGTGGGGGAAGCGGTTACAATTCGTCGCAGGACTGGTACAACTCTGAGGCAATTAAGGGGAGGAAAAGCGAGTGGCTGTGAACCTCACTGAACTCTTCGCAATCCGGTGTCGCCTTCATGAGGCAACGGGATAAGGCAATTTAATATGCCCCTTCAAGATTTGCACAGGATGAGCACACAATTGCAAGGAGTTTTGAGCCGGCCGGGAGCGCCTTATACCGGGTTACCTTGAAAATACCATTTTCATGCTTCGCGGGTGAGGCGAAGCATCATGAATAATTGCGTTCAAGATCGATGTGATCGGGAGGGCATACAGCGCTGCGCTCTCCCTCCCCTGCGTAGCGGCGGGGTTTACCCCCGCCCAATCTTGAACGCAACCCCGTATTACTTCGCGCATTGCGGCGTGCAGTCTGCCGCGCCGCCTGTGGCGGCCGGCTGCGAATTCATTGGAGCGTCTGCCCCCACTATCTTCTCAAGGACCATTTCGGGCGTGACTCCCCGGATGCACCTCCAATCCGCGCAAGGCTTTCTTGTCAAACAGGGTGAACAGGGAAGCTCCAATCGTATGATCGTGTGGATCTTGCCGTAAGGGCCGGTTCGCAAAGGACTTGTAGGACCGAAAATCACATAAGCCGGAACCTCCAGGGCTGCCGCCAGGTGCATCGGACCTGTGTCGGGGGACACCAGGAACTGCGCGTCGCGTATTATTGCCCCCAGCTGTTTAAGACTTGTCTTTCCGGCAAGGGAGACCGCGCGTGAGCCGGACAATCGCGCGACTTCATCTGCGAGCGCAGCGTCTGAGGCGCCGCCGACAATAATCGAACGAACAGGCAGCACAGAGGCAAGACGTCCGAAATACTGAGCGGGCCACCTTTTCACCAGCGTACCGGCTGAAGGGGCGATAACCGCGTAGGGCCGCATACCTTGGACAATTTCGGGGACTTCGCCAAAGGGAGGAAGCGGAAACACCGCGTCGGCCGCTTCACAGCCCACAAACCTGGCAAACAGAAGATTCTTTTCCACGGCGTGCAGTTCAGTGTCAGTCCTGACCCTGTAGTTGTAGGAAAACTTCGCCCCTTCCCTGGCGGACTCAAAGCCGACTCTTTTTTCCACACCCGTGAAAAGGCCGATCATCGCGCTTCTGAAAAGTCCCTGGAGATCCAGCACGAGGTCGAATTTTTCGTTTCTAAGCTCCCGCCGCAGCTTTGCGATCTCCCAACAGGCGCGTCGAAGGTTCCGGGGCTTTTTCCAGGAATCTTTGTCTATTATCCATAGCCTGTGAATGAGAGGATGTCCCTCGAGGATACCGGCAAACCCTTTGGCCACGACCCAGTGAAGTTGGGCTTCAGGAAAACGCCGGCTGAGCGCGTGCAGTACCGGCAGCCCATGAATGATATCACCAAAAGAGCTGGGCTTTATTATTAGAATTTTGCGCAGGCTCGACGGCCGGACATGGAAATTATTCACTTCATCCCTTTGGCCAACAATGCGCCAACCGCTTCCAGAACATCATCCACCGAGATGTCTTCCATACACCGATGGTCGGTCGGGCATTGCCTCTTGAAGCACGGCGCGCACTCGATTTCCTTGCGCACCAGTAAAAATCGGGAGCATAACGGCGAAGTGGCGCAATGGTCCGTCGGACCGAACAGCGCCACTATCGGCCGGTCGAAGGCTGCGGCCACATGCATCGGGCCGGAATCATTGGTTATGACCAAATCCACCGAAGCAAGGAGCGCCATCAACTGCCGCACGGAAGTCCTGCCAACCATGTTCAGCGGCTTCGAACGCATTCCGGCCTCAATCTCAGAGCCGATGGCAGTTTCTCCGGGACCTCCAACGAGAAGCAAATTATAGCCGAACTCAGATGCAAGCGCGTTCGCAACCTGGGAGAACCTCTCCGGACGCCATCTTTTTGCCGAACCGTATGCCGCCCCTGGATTTATTGCAGCCCAACGCCCATGCCCCAAGACGCTGCCTGCGCTGCGCTTTTCTTCATCGGTGCACTGGAGCCTGAGCTGCCGGCCGGCGGGTTGAATCCCCAATCCTGCGAGCATTTGCATGTAGTATTGACTGTGATGCAGCCTGCGGGCCCCTTTAGATAATCGAACCGCATGGGTAAGGAGTATTTTGCGCCCATCCGTGCTGTAGCCGGCCCGCGTTTTTATCCCGGCCAACCTGGCCATTATCGCGGCTTCGATGGCGTTTTGCAAAAGGATGGCCAGATCGAACCGTTCCCGGGCAAGGAGTCCGCAAAATTTCCAAAGCCCCCCGATCCCCCTGTGCGGACCTTTCTTATCGTAGAGGATCACTCTGTCGCAGAAAGGGTGCGGTCTCATGAGTTCGCAGACGGCGTGATTTGCGGCCAGTACTATCTCAGAGGATGGGAAAGCGGCCCTGAGCGCCCCAAGGGCCGCAGTGCTCATAACGGCGTCTCCGATCCAGTTTGGCGGCCTCACAAGTATCTTGGAGATATTGGCGCAGTCTATCGCGCGCATTTTGTCCGTCAATCCTCAGTTCTTTGTCTTAGACAGCACGTGATCTCGATAAGGCGGCTCCCATAGGGCGTCTTCCCCTTAAAAACCCTATTTCCATAACATAAACGGCGGACAGAGAACAGTGAGGGGAAAACAGTTGGGCTCGGATAGCGGCAAAGAGCCGGCCTTGAGCGTTTCACGAATTAGAGCCATTTCGTGAAATAGATCCAGATCGACGCAAGTGAGTTTACTTCAATAAGCGGCAAAAACGCCGGATAAGCCAAAACACACAAATTTTCGTATTGATGTGTCAGAGACGATCACTGTTCACAGGTCCCCGCCCACCGTTCACAGTTCACCGTTCCTGCAATATTCCCATCTGCTTCCCGCAGGAGTGTCGATAACGCGAATGCCGCACATCAACAGATCGTTTCTGATTCTGTCGGACTCGATCCAGTTTTTCTGTCTTCTGGCGATCTCGCGATCCTGAATCAGTTTTTCCTCGGTCGGGCTTAGGGGGCGTGAATCGAGGTCAAAAAACCCCAGGATGGAGTTAGCTCTATGGAATATTTCCAGCATCTGGTGTTTTTGCGAACTGCTCAGGCCGGTTCGATCTATTATCGGGTTTACCGTGCGAATGAAGCGGAATATGGCTGCAAGGGCATGCGGAATGTTAAGGTCATCGGCGAGCGAATCCAGAAATTCCTGATCGAAGATACAGGTCATCTCCGAGATCTGATCGTTTTCCCCGGCTGCCCCGCCGCATGCACGGACCTTCATTATGAACTCGTCGATGCGCTTGAGTCCGCGGACCGTATTGGAGACGTTGTTCGAGGTTGCCTGTATCGGCTTTCGATAATGAGTGCTCAGAAGCCAATATCTGACCTGGCGGGCTGAAAATCCCATTTGAAGAAGTTTTCGCACCGGCTTGCTTTCGTCCACCCAGTCGGCTACCTTGCCCTTCTTTGGCGACCAGACACGTTCAGCGATCATCCACGTATTGGCAAAGGGCTTACCTGTAAGCGCTTCACCGATTTCTCCAAGGTTTTCCAGGTGTGGGAAAAGGAAATCCATGCTGCTCACCACTATGTCAATCTGCGGACCCAGATCGTGGATGGCGGCCGATGCCGCTGATATATGCCATGTCGGGATGACATTACCCCAATCCGTTTTGACGTATGCCCCCATTTTGAGCTCAGACAGCGTCGCTCGTTTGAGCAGGGCAAAATCGCTCGGGTTAAGTTTTTCGTAGGCGCTCAGGTCAACGGTTTTTCCCGCGCGAACTTTTTTGGGGTCGATTCCGGAAAGTCTGCCGTAGCCGCTGCTCCTGGAGAGGTCGAAATAAACCGACCGGAGTTTTTCGTAAGCGAACTCCTTGGATATAAGCGTCCGGCTGAAGTCTATTATGGTATCCAGATGCTCGGTAGTGCGGGGATACTTGTAGGCCCTGTTTATTCCCAGCGAATCCAGGTCGCCCAGAAACGACTCAAATCGCTGCTGAGTGTAGGGCCCAAGGCACATCCCAGCGGCAATGGAGCTATTTATCGTACGGCTGTCGAAATCCGGAATGAGAACGACCTCATCGACCAGGAAATTTTTTGCCTGGAAGAACCTGGACAGCAGGTCCGCAAACAGGAATCGCCGCGCATCCGAGATCGAAAGCGATTGATCCAGTGGAGGCCCGGTCACGCATATGCGCGCCTTTCCTTCCCTGACCGGTTTGAATTCCACTTTCCGCCGCTCCAGCAGATTATAGAACATGAAATCCGGCTCGAGCATTGTCGTAAACAGGTTCGTACTCAGGTAGCGGTCTCCACCGTCAGGCAGGATTGCAACCAGCACGCCTTCCTCCATGGCGCAAGCTATCTTCATTGCTGCGGCCATGGCGGCTCCGGAACTCATACCCGCAAATATCCCCTCTTCCCTGGCAAGTCTTCGGGCAGCCTCAAAAGCATCTTCGTCCTTCACATGAACGATCTCATCCAGAGCGTGCCGGTCGAAAATCCCCGGGACGTATGATTCTTTCATATTCTTAAGTCCCTGGACCTTGTGCCCCGGAAGCGGTTCGACGGCAACAACCCGAATGGCGGGATTTTTTTCCTTCATTGCCCTGAGAATGCCCATGGCTGTCCCGGTTGTGCCGAGCGTTGCCACCACAGTGTTTACTTTGCCATCAGTCTGTTCGTAAATCTCCGGCCCGGTTCCATGGTAATGGGCAGCCGGATTAGCGGGATTATTGAACTGGTCCGTAATGAAATAGCGCTCCGGGTTTTCCCTGACCAGATTGTAAGCCTCTTCGATCGCCCCGTCTGTGCCAAGAGGGCCGGGAGTGAGCAGCAGTTCCGCTCCGAAAGCTTTGAGAATTTTCTGCCTCTCCAGGCTGGCGGTCTCCGGCATGGTGAAAAG
>DASPQK010000342.1:0-13916 GCA_035624985.1 Syntrophobacteraceae bacterium
CGGAGAAAAACCATAAACCTATCGGCAAGAAGGAGGGAAAAACCAAATCACGAAGAATAAAAACCAGAAGCAAGGAAGCAAAAGGATTTTGCGCACGCAAAATGGAAGAACAACCAGCATTTTAGCCGGTCAATACAGCAAATACAGCGTAAAGAACCCAACAAATTGAATTGGATGACTTTGTCCTCTTCGTTTCCAGATGGAACAATTTTGTGCGTTTTTTCAATCCAAATTTCCCGCCTCACCCCTCAAAAACACCCTAAGCTCCCCGTAGCCTGCAAATTTTTCTCCTAGCACAAAAATTGCTCCTGGTTGTAAAATCTTTCTTGCGGGGGTTGAGAAATGGAAAAGCTTGATTTGCCCTTTGCAGCCTGGGTTATCTTCCTGGGTTCGGCCCTCCTTGAGGTCGGAGGCGATGCGGTGGTTCGAAAAGGTCTTCACCGGGCCAATGTCGCCATTATCCTGGCCGGGGGTCTCATGCTGGCATGCTATGGCCTGCTGGTCAACACGGTGCGGTGGGATTTTTCAAGGCTGTTGGGCGTCTATGCGGCCATATTCGCCCTGATAAGCGTAATATGCGGCCGATTTGTTTTTGGCGACAGCGTGCCATACTCGACATGGGTAGGTCTGGGGATTATCATCGCGGGGGGATTGGTCATTCAGTTCGGCTGAAAGGAGTTTTGGTTTGCAGTTTTTGGTGAAAAATCAAAGTGATAACCGGGCTCATAACTAATGCTTGAAATCGGCACAATTTTTCAGGACCGCTATAAAATCCTGTCCTCTCTGGGTCAGGGGGGGTTTGGCGCCACTTTCCTGGCCGAGGACCTTCAATCCAACGTGAAGGTCGTCATGAAGCTCCCCCATGTTGCCCAGTTGGGAGACCCGGCAGTTTATGAACGGTTCAGGCGGGAAGTTGCGATCGGCAAGCTCTTGAATCACTCGGACGTTCCCGTGGCCCTGGCAATCTCTGAAGAGGACCCGCCCTATCTGGTCTTGAAATACGCTGAAGGCGAACCGCTGGCCAAAGTTCTGAGCGAGAAAGGTCGCTTTTCGGCAGACCGGGCCGTAAAGCTTGTCGCAAACTTGCTCGATGCGCTTCAGTACTGCCACGACAGGGGAGTGTATCACCGGGACATAAAACCGGAAAACCTCGTGCTGGCCCCGGATGGCCACCTGAAGATTCTCGATTTTGGCATAGCCCTCATGGAAGGAGCGCCTCGGGTGACCTGGCGCGGCTTTTCAGGTCTCATGGGAACTCCCGAATACATGGCCCCCGAACAAATCAAGGGAGAACGCGGCGCTGCAAAAAGCGACATCTATGCCGCCGGCTGCTTGCTCTATCATCTTCTGAGCGGCTCTCCTCCGTTTACCGGTGATAACCCCTTGACGGTCATGTACCTCCACATGACCAAAACCCCTGAACCTCTCTCGTCGCTAAAGGGTTTGCACCCCGGAATATGGGCAGCCATTCGCAGGGCGCTGCGGCGGCGAAAGGAGGAGCGCTACGATTCGGCTGAGCAGATGGCCAATGATTTGCGTTTTCCGGAAAATGCAGACCTCAAATGGATAGATGAACCCGACCCGCCGCTGGCGGCCGTGCTTCCCACCAGGCGAAACAACCTGCTCATATACGGCGGCGCCGTCATCGTAGCCGTTTTGATCGCGTTCTTGCTGCTTCTTTTGAGACGATAAAACTTCCATGAACGGTAAAACGCAAAATGGTCTTTTCCGTTCACCGTTCACTGTTCACGGCTCACAGCCCACTGTTCACGGCTCACCGTTCACGCTTCACCCTCTAAATAGCATTTTCGCCCGTTTCGCCGGTGCGAATCCTGATGGCGTTGCCGATGGGGTAGGTAAAAATCTTGCCGTCGCCGATTTCACCGGTGCGCGAAATCCTGATCATCGAGCTTATGACTTCATCGACCATGTCGTCGGAGACGACCATCTCTATTTTTGTTTTCGGCAGCAGGTTGATATTATACTCGGTGTTCCAGTCATCGCGGGTATGTCCTTTTTGCAAACCGCAGCCGATCACTTCCGTTACGGTCATTCCCTTTATTCCAAGTTTGCCAAGGGCGTTGCGCACTTCCAAAATCCTGTCCGGGCGCAGGATGCATTCTATCTTGGTCATTTTTCCACCGCCTGATCTGGCCTGTTAACTTTGATCGTCATTATGGTCATATTGTCGTGGCCGCCGCGCCTGTTGAGTTCGGCTATGAGCTCGGCTAATTCGTCCGTAGACGAGCCCCGCTCCATAAGAAATAATTTTAACTCGTCATGGGTAACATGTTCCAGTATGCCGTCGGTAATCATGCAGAAAAGGTCCCCCGGCCTGGTAAGTCCGGAATAAAAATCGGGCACCAGCAAAGGGCCCTCCCCAACAGCCTTTAATAGCACATTCTTGTTCGGATGGATACGAGCCTCCTCCGCGTTTATGAGTCCCAGCCGCATCAGTTTGCCGACCAGACTGTGGTCCTTTGTCAGTTGAATCATGTCGTTATCCCTCAACAGCATGATCTTTGAGTCGCCCACGTGAGTGATGAAAAACCGGTTGTGCCTCAGCAAAAGGGTGGACAGGGTGCACTTCATGTTGCGTGCGCAATGATGACTGATTGACAGATCGTAGATGTGCATGGAAGTATTTAGAAAAGCGTTCTTCAGCCTGTCGGGGATTTTTTCCGTATGATCGCCAAAATAGTATTCCTGAAGTAAGACATTGACCGCCTCCGCGCTGGCGACCTCCCCGGCAGCGCTTCCGCCTACGCCGTCGGAAATCGCAAACAGGCTTCCCAATTGACTCAGCCCCGCTTCTATAGGTAGGTAGTAGCCGAAATAATCCTCGTTGTTTTGACGCACGTTCCCCTTATCGGAGATGCCGTGCACCAGGAGGGCATCCGCTGCACGGTCGCTTTTCGAGGCAGTTCCTGCTCGCAAGGAGACCTCCAACGGGCAAAAGGGCGCTTAGGAAAACGCCCCTTTGCCGAATCTGGAAGTTGAATCGTCCCAATGAATTCAGGTCGGTACTCCAATGATCTTCCTGCGGGTCTTGGCGCTTTGGATCAACAGGTAGACAACGCCGATTGCAAGCCATACCGCTGTGGCTACGATCGACCACATCGCGGCGGTCTGAGTGTCGCCGCCTCCGGCGATCCCCAGATAAAGGACCGCAACAAGCATCGCTAGGTTGGCAAATGCGCCCAACACCGGGACCACAACATGAGTGAGCGCATTTCGCTGATGATGCCTCAAAAACGCCACAAGCGCTATGAGGTTTGTCATCCCGTAGAGAATAAACGTGCCGATATTGGACCAGAAAGTGATGGCGGTTAGGTTTACGACCGAGAGGACCCCGAACGCTCCGATGGCTGCCGATGCGATGCTCATCGCCAATATGCCCGCGTGCGGCGTTGCGTGTTTGGCGTGCAGAAACCCGAGAAAGCTTGGCATTTCCTTATCCTTGGACATTGCATACGTGACGCGCACGCCGGTGTTCACACAGGCCAGGGTCGTTCCCACTACCGCAATGGTGACCGTAATCGCTACGATAATCATCAGCGCAAAGCCCATATTGCCAAGAAGAACATTGCCGAGGTTTTGCACCATGTCGCCTATAGGGGCGCTGGAGGCGGCCGCGGCGTCGATGCCGGTTACTACTGCGCCTTTGGCGTCTTTTCCCGTATAGGCCGTATTGATCCACGCATTTGCCCCGAAGTACTCAAAAAGGTACATAATGAGCCCCTGGATGATGAGCGAAATGATGACTCCGCGGCTGACGTGCCTGTGGGATTTGGATTCGGCCGTAAGCGCGGTCGCAGATTCGAAACCAACCAGGAGCAATATCGCCACGGTGGCCTGGAACATCACGTTGGCAAAGCTGTGCGGCATTACGACCGATGAGAGCGTCGGATGAACGAACTCAACATGTTCGGGGTTGGTGAACCGGTAAACCAGCGCCAGAATGGTTACCACCACCAAGGCGATGATCTGGATGATATTGATAACTATACTCGATATGGTTGACCCCGTGATTCCGCGGTAGGCAATATAGCCGACTCCAAAGGCAAACAGCACCGCAGTCGCTATCTGCCAGAAAGCGGAAAGCTCGATTCCGAACTGCTGGAATATGTAGACGATCAGAGTGGCCATCATCGCCACCATTACCCCGGGGTACACCCAGTAGTAGAGATGGGAAAACCATCCCACCACAAACTTGGATAGCCTGGCAAATGCCGATAGCTTCTCCTCCTTCAATATCGCCTGTTCGGCAAAATAGTAAGAACTTCCGGTCCCGGCCTCGGGATAGAGTTCAGCCAGCTTGGAATAGGAAACAGCGGTCAAAAACGCCAGGATCAATGCGACAAACAACCCCGCAAACATGTCCATTGCGGTGGTGGCGCCGCCCAAATCCACCTGCGCCGACTGCACCTGGTAGGTCAACCATAAAAATGCCCCCGGTGCGATCAACGCCATCGCGTTCACAGTGACCCCGGTTAGTCCCAGTGTCTTTTTCATCTCACCTTCTCGTGCCATAAGCCACCTTCCTTACTTAATGATTTAGAAAAACCGCCGTTCATCGAAAAATGGGCGCTTTGTCCGTGAACGCAAATACGTAAACTCTCAATGATCATTTACAGTCCGGGCTGTGCATGCGGTCAACTAAAAGAGCAATTAGTCTGCCAAACAGGGCCGGGTCAGCCTCCAAAGCTATTTGCATGCGCATTGCTGCCGATTTGAGATCAAAATGAGGAAAATAATTGGCGCGAAAATGTATCAGGAAATGAGGCAAAGTAACTAAATTGTGCCATTTTTTTACGCTAATCTATTTCAATACCGCATTTTTCTTTCAAAAACGGACCTCTTCCAATTTGGCATGGAAATGGAAAACATGGATGAAGATTCTTGAACAGCTTTCAGCTTTCAGAACAAACAGGGAGACAGTACACATGGACGATCTCTGTGAACTAAAATTTAATATCGTTTCGCTGATGCATCGCCTGATAGATCGGGCGCTCTACCCGGAACAGGCGATCGATGCTCTGCTGGGGGTGCTCTCCCGGGCCTTTGCCCATTCGACGGCTGCTGTCATCATCAGCAGTAGCGACGAGGTGCGTTTTTTCTTTACACCCTCCCGGGATGGTTCGGACACCGAGACGAAGAAAAGGATTCGCTCTTTTTATAAAACGGGATTCGACCTTATCCTTCGCACTCCCCATCCGTTTGTTGTCCCCGGCGGTGATCCAAGACCCCTGTTTCTTGACCGCAAAGCCCTCCGTGCAATCAAAAAGGACCAGGTCCGCCTCTTTGGTTCCCCGGTTATACTCTTCGATGAAGTGGTGGGAGCGGTTATGGCCGAACGCCTTTTCACAGACCGTGTAGCCCTTGTCGAAGACGTGGAGTTCCTTTCGATGCTCTCGTCGTTTATTGCCCAGGTGTTGAGCCTGGAATCTCAGGTCAAACGGCGTGAGGAAGCCCTGATCAAAGAAAACCTGGCTCTTCGGGCAAAGATTTCCGAAGAGCATCTAGGGTTGGTGTGCCTGGGTAACAGCGAGGCGTGCCGAAAGCTTGAGGCGGAAATGAGGAAGGCGGCGCCCTCAGATGCGCCTGTTCTGATCTGGGGGGAGCCGGGAAGTGGAAAGAGTATCATTGCGCAGATAGTTCACGAGCTTAGCCGCAGGGATCCATTCCCCTTTGTAAAAGTTCATTGTTCACTACCCGAGAACCTGCTCGAGAAGGAATTGTTCGGAAACGGCGGTGGCTTCCACAGCGGCGGAATCGACGAACACCATGCCCATCGAACTGCCTTCGAGAAAGCCTCGGGTGGGACATTGCTTCTCGATGAGATTGGAGACCTTTCCCCGGCTCACCAGGTAAAGCTGCTGGATATACTGGACAGGTTAGAGGTGGGCAGGTTTTCAATCGTAAGGCCAAAGAGCGCCGACGTCCGGTTGGCAGCCGCCTCCAGCGTTAACCTCTCAGAGGCGGCGTTCTTCAGAAAGGACCTCCTCCACAGGCTCAGCACCCTGGTGATCCATGTGCCTTCGATGCGTGAGAGAAAAGAGGATATACCGTTTCTGATACGACGCTTTTTGGCCGATGCATGTAGAGAACAGGGCAGAAAGGTTCAATTGAGCGCCTGTGTGCTCAAAAAGCTCTGCGAATACGACTGGCCCGGCAATATCACGGAGATAAAGAATACCGTGATTCGCCTGGTCATCATGGCTGAAGGCGCAGAGATTGAGGCCGAAGACCTTGAGTCGATACTCGATCCTAAGTGGACGGCAACTGCGGGGACAACGGACCTGGAAGATATCTCGGCATGGTCCCGTCTGGATGAAATCGAGCGCAGGGAGGTTTCGGCTGCTCTCGAACGCAACAGGTGGATCAGAAGAAAGGCCGCTGACGATCTGGGCCTTACATTCCGGCAAATGAACTATAGAGTCAAAAAGTTCGGCCTGGATGGACTTATAAAGGAAAATAGGGCCAGGTCACGCGGGTAGAGTTTCTGGGAGCCTCTGGAATCATCTGTGTCAAATCATGGCGTCTTCGCTATAATATCCTCAGCGCAACTGCCTGATTTTTATTGTGCCTTCCCGCAATTAACTTTAAAAGACATTAAAACCTGATCTGCGAATATGCTGCCATACCGGGGGGCATGCCGAACGGCCGCCCGTACCTGGGTTTTAGAGGGTGAAATGGACGATACTGCAAAACAAAAAGGCATGGAGCTGCTCCAAAAACTGAGCCAGGCACACGGCGCGCCCGGACAGGAAAACGAGGTGCGCCGGATTTTCCGAAGTGAATTGGGAGAAGGCGTCTATACCGACAGGGCCGGAAACATCTTTTGCCGGCGGGAGGGCGCTTCCGCCTTTCCTGTCATACTTATTGCCGCACACATGGATGAAGTCGGTCTCATGGTTCAGACCATAATGGATGACGGCCTCATCAGGTTTCTTGCGTTAGGAGGCTGGTGGACCCACACGCTCCTGGCCAAACGGGTGCGTATCCGTACAGGGGAAGGCATCGAAATCCCGGGCGTAATCGGCGCAAAGCCGCCTCATTTCCTCTCCGAAGCCGAACGTGAAAAGGTGATGAAGATAGAAGATATGTTCATCGATGTGGGTGCCCGTGACGCGGGCGAGGCGCGGGCCTTCGGCATCCGGCTTGGTGACCCCATCGTGCCGGACAGCCCTTTTGTGCATATGGCAAACTCCGACCTCCTGCTCTCCAAGGCTTTCGATGACCGCGCCGGTCTTTCGCTGGTAGTGCACGCGGCGCTCGAAACGGCGAAGATGCCGCATCCGAATACGATTGTCTTTGCCGGGACGGTCCAGGAGGAAATGGGAATGCGAGGGGCCAAGGCTGCCGCATCTTCAGCCGACCCTGATTTGGCCATGGTGGTTGAAGGCGCCCCGGCCGACGATCTACCCGGTACCCCCAAAGAGGATCGCCAGGCGGTCATGGGCGCCGGTCCCCAGATCCGCTTTATGGACTCATCGGCGATTATGAATCGCAAATTCACCGATTTTGTGATCGAAACGGCTGAAAAAAACTCCATTCCTTACCAGATTGCCGTTAGGAGAAAGGGAGGAACCGATGCCGCTCCTATTCACCTGCACGCATCAGGGGTGCCTGCTGTGGTCGTTGCCGTACCCTCGCGCTATGTCCACACACACAACACGATAATCGATATCTCTGACTACGGGTACGCCCTTAAACTCATACTTAAGCTGGTCGAAACACTGGATAGGCAAATCGCGGAACGGATCGGCTCCTTTTCGGATTGATCGGCCGAACTTATGCAGGTAAAATTGCTCCGGTTGCGTGCATTTATTGGAGGGAACCCATGGAACGGAATTTGACACCCTCGGAAATAAAGAAACTCAGTGTGGCTGAGCAAATACTTATCGTTGAAGAGATATGGGACAGTATAGCTGCTGAACATGATTTGGTAGAGCTGAGCGAGGCGCAAAAGTCTGAGCTTGACAGGAGGATTGCTCTCTGCGATGCGTCTCCCCGTGAGGGCAAATCTTGGGAAGAGGTCAAGCGGGGATTGGAAACCTCGAAATGAGGCGTCTGATTATACGCCCAGAGGCCGAAGCTGACATCCAGGAAGCGTACCACTGGTACGAAACACAGCGCGAGGGTCTGGGATCTGATTTTCTCCTCTGTGTCGAAGATGGCCTTGAGAAGATCAAAAAGAACCCCCAGATGTAACCAGTCATGCATAGGAATGTACGTCGGTTACTGATTCGTAGATTTCCTTACGGGATTTTCTACATCGCTCAGCAGGACGTGGCGACCATACTGGCTGTTTTTCATGGTCGTCGAGACCCGGGACAGTGGAAATCGCGAGACTGATCAGTGAATGTGCCTGACCTGCTAGCCGGAGACAAAGCTCTTCCGCTTCCCACGCCAGAGGCATTGGCCGTGTTTGCCATGCGATACAACGAGCGTGACATAGAAAAGCACTATCAGGAAAACCTGTCTGCCGCCCGACAGGTGCTCGCTTCTTTACATGTGGCAGAGGGAAGGGAACCAACCATCAAGGCATTAAATGGATAGGTTTACGAGCAGGCAATTCGATATTGCCTCTTGCAGGAACTGATAGCGTTGGGGATTTCGTCAAGCGTGGCTGAACAAGTACCTCTCCAAGGGAGGGTTAAGATTGACCTGCTGGTAGACAGAATAGCTATTGAGATAAAAGCGCGTGGCTCTTTCAGCAAGAACGATGCCCTTAAATATGCTGGTTACCGAGCCAAAGTGGAGCAGAAGGGATGGATTTATTGCTATGTGACACTCGGCGAAACATACCAGCCCTATCGCTTGGCAACCGAAGAAGCCTTTCGAAAAGAAAGAGCTTTCTTCCTGGACACACCGGGAGATTGGCAAAGATTTGTCAAAGAGGTCCTGAAAGGTCTAAGACGGAAGCAATAAAAAAGAGCCTAACCTCCTTGATTGATAGCCTAAACCACTGACATCGTCAGTGCTGGGGCGCGGGGGCTAAGGCCCTGCACCGATAATGAAGCAACATTGTTGCTGAGCCGTGACGACCTGTTGTAAGTTGGAACCGGGGGAACGTCGATGGAAGCTTACAACAGGTCGTCACGGGTGGCCCGGATAACTTGTTATCCGGGGGCGGAGCCCAAGAGGTCGAGACGTGATTTTCGCCCTTACAAGCCTCCTCCGCTTCGCGCACGGACAACGAGTTGTCCGTGCCACCCCAATCGAGCGATCCATATTTGAAGAGACAAAGGCGACTGACATTGTCAGGAGCCTTTGTCCCAGCTTTTCAAAGCCACCGACGCAGTCGGTGATCGTTTGCTGGCAGCTCCGGCAATCGCTAAAATTGCAGGCTCCGAGTGATGCGGATGCTTTTGTTCCATTACAGCTATCGCAATCTCCTCGTCCGCAGACTCACCACCCTTTTAACGGCCTGCGGCATGGGACTGGTCATTTTCATCTTCGCTACGGTCCTGATGCTTGCAGATGGCTTTGAGCATACCCTGGTCACTTCGGGAAGCCGCGAGAACGCCGTTTTTACCCGAAGATCGGCTGAAACCGAGATACAGAGCATCATCGAGCGCAAAGATGCAGCGATTGTGGAGTCCTTCTCCCAGGTGGCCGTGGACAAGGACCTGGGCTGGCTCGCATCGCGTGAAGTGGTCGTGCTGATAAGTCTGCCCAAAAAGGAAAACAGCTCGGTGTCAAATGTACAGGTGCGGGGAGTAACGCACACAGTTGCCCTTAAACTGCGGTCCCAAATCAAAATTGTCGCCGGGCGTGAGTTCGATGCCGGCTCCTCTGAGATTCTGATCGGCCAAAATATCGCCAGAAAGTTTAAGGTTGCCGGCCTTGGCGGGACCGTCAATTTTGCTGGGCGCTCCTGGACGGTGTCCGGTATCATGGACGCGGGGGGCGCTGCTTTCGACTCGGAAATCTGGGCAGATGTGGATACGGTTATGGGCGCTTTTAAAAGACCGGCGTATTCCTCCGTAATAATTCGTATGAGGGACCCTTCGGATCTGCCGGAATTGAAGCGAACCGTGCTCGAAGACCCCCGCCTCGTTGAGGAGGTCATGCGCGAGGACCAGTACTACGAGACGCAATCCGAATTGATGGCGAGGTTTATCAGAATGCTCGGCGTAAGCCTCACTCTCATTTTCAGCCTTGGGGCCATTACTGGCTCTATGGTCA
This sequence comes from Syntrophobacteraceae bacterium, assembly GCA_035624985.1. GTDB lineage: Bacteria > Desulfobacterota > Syntrophobacteria > Syntrophobacterales > Syntrophobacteraceae > SbD1. The sequence goes on from DASPQK010000342.1 coordinate 10,198, forward strand.
CGATGTATGCGGCGGTCGCTGCGCGAACCTCGGAAATAGGCACTCTGAGAGCCCTGGGGTTTCGCCGGGTCTTCATCCTGCTTGCCTTTCTCTCAGAAGCGGTATTTCTGAGCCTGCTCGGCGCCCTTATCGGTCTTGCGGGAGCTTCGCTCATGAACAGGTTCACCGTCTCTACGCTTAACTGGACAACGTTTTCCGAGCTGACCTTCCGATTCCTGCTAAACCGCCGGATAATTGCCCACTCAGTTATATTTGCCGTTGCCATGGGAATTGTGGGAGGTGCGCTGCCTTCCATCAGGGCCGCACGTATGAATATCGTTTCTGCCTTGCGGGCCGGATAGTTTATGCACTCATAAACTTATCCGGGGATGGTACCGCTCCCGGGCTATTGCCTTGTCCAGCGACAGTCTGCCCCCTCCCCCAATCATGAGTGCGAGCGCCATCCCAATGACCAGCAGATGATATTCGAACCCCTCTCCACTTTGTTTGCCGAACCAGTTCATGAAAAAACCGTTTGGCCAGTGGACAAGGTAAATTGCCCCGATTATGTCGCAAAAGATCCCAAACGCGCATAACCGGGTGGCAAAACCAACGATAAGACCCAGCGCGCCAACCGATTCGGCTGTGATGACGAGCAGAGTCAAAAATGAGGGAACGTGGTAATTTTGAGAGAAGGCCGCAAGGGTGGCCAAAACGCCGCTGCCTCCAAACCATCCCAAAAGCTTCATCGCCCCATGCGGAAACATGACCGCCCCGAGACTGATCCGTATAACCAGATTGTGCCACGAGCCATCAGTCCTGAAGAACCATTCCATGACGTTCCCTCCTCGTGAGATAAATTTATTTGCGGCGCTGGGCAAAAACATATTAATCGAAGTAAGTGGTGCTGTCTCCTGCATTTTTGCCCGTTCATGCCCGGTTCATGCAATAAGATACGAAGAGCAGAAAAAAATCCACTGAAAGGGTAAAAAACATTTCACGGCCGTGTCGGAGTGTTTGCCTTTAGGCGCTCCATAATTTATGCTTTTTTTTAATAGTTGGATTTCGAATACGGGCACAGTCTGGAAATGCGTGAAACAAGGGAAATGAAACCTCTTGGTTACCGTAGATGAATATCGTAAGGTGTTCTAGGATCAGACAAAAGAGAAAACTTCTCTTTGAAACAGTCGATATCTATCCCGTCACATGTGAGCGGCTTTCTAACGGCAGGTCTGATTTGGAAGTACTGGGCGGCCTTATTGAAGGTGGGGCGCGGATCGTTCAGCTCAGGGAAAAAGACCTCAGCGAAAGGGACTTTTTCCGGTTGGCCGAACGTTTCAGGGAACGTACCGCAAAAGCCGGCATGCTGCTCGTCATAAATGACCGTGTGGATGTTGCCATTGCAGTCGAAGCGGACGGGGTGCACCTCGGTCGTGAGGACTTGCCGCTTGCCCAGGCAAGAAAGATAGCCCCCAACCTGCTTATCGGCGCATCCTCGCACAACCTCGAAGAGGCCCTCCAGGCCCGGGATGAAGGCGCCGATTACGTTAATATCGGGCCGATATTCCCAACCCAGACCAAGACCGGTGTCCAGCGCTTCCTCGGTCCGCAGGCGATCGCGCAAATAGCCCCCCGCCTGAGCATTCCCTTTACCGTAATGGGTGGAATAAAAGAGGCCAATATAGAACAGGTCCTCCGGATGGGGGCTGGAAAGGTCGCTGTGGTTACGGCAATCACACAGGCGCCCGATATTGTACAGGCTGTGCGATCGCTTCGAAAGATCATTAGGAATTTAGGAAGTTAGAAATTAAGAGCAAATTTCCACTATTCCTAATCTCCCAATCCCTTAGTTCTTTTTTGACCTTGATTTTTCAGGTCTCGGCTTTATATTGACTAGCACTCAGTCAAAAAGAGTGCTAGTATAATCGGCCTGCAAGCAAACCACTAAAAAATCAAGGAGTGCTGCAAAAATGACGTACAGACCGCTTCACGACAGAGTCATCATTAAACGTCTCGAAGAAGAGCAGAAAAGCGTTGGTGGTATCATCATCCCGGATACCGCCAAAGAAAAACCCCAGCAGGGAAAGGTGATTGCAGTCGGGGCTGGAGTCGTTCTCAAAGACGGCAAAATCATGCCGTTGGAGGTAAAGCCGGGCGACCGTGTGATCTTTAGCAAGTACGGCGGAACTGAAGTCAAGTTCGGAGACGAAGATTACCTCGTGATGCGCGAGGACGACATCCTGGGTATCCTGGAATAGAGCCAGCAAAGGTAAAGGAGGATCGAAAAAGATGCCGGCTAAAGAAATCAAATACGACATTCAGGCAAGAGAAAAGATGTTGAAAGGCGTTGACACACTGGCCAACGCAGTCAAAGTGACACTGGGTCCCAAGGGGCGAAACGTGGTGCTCGAAAAGTCCTGGGGATCTCCCAATATCACTAAGGACGGCGTAACGGTCGCAAAGGAAATCGAACTCGAAGACAGGTTCGAGAACATGGGTGCCCAGATGGTCAAGGAAGTGGCGAGCAAGACTTCGGATGTGGCAGGTGACGGGACAACTACCGCCACGATCCTTGCCCAGTCCATGTTTCACGAAGGCGCCAAACTGGTTGCCGCTGGCCACAGTCCTATGGCCCTCAAACGCGGGATCGAAAAATCGGTCTCGGCGATCGTCGATGAACTCAAAAAGCTCAGCAAACCCACCAAGGACCAGAAAGAGATTGCCCAGATCGGTACGATAAGCGCCAACAACGACGCCGCCATAGGCAATATCATTGCCGAAGCCATGAACAAGGTGGGCAAGGAAGGCGTGATCACGGTCGAGGAAGCCAAGAGCATGGAAACCACCCTTGATATTGTGGAGGGCATGCAGTTCGACCGCGGGTACATCTCTCCCTATTTTGTGACCGACCCCGAACGGATGGAAGTGGTCCTGGAAGACCCCCTGATCTTGATCAATGAGAAGAAGATCGGCAATATGAAGGACTTGCTGCCTGTCCTCGAACAGATCGCAAAGATGGGCAGGCCCCTTCTGATCATAGCTGAAGACGTCGAAGGCGAAGCCTTGGCAACACTGGTGGTGAACAAGCTGAGGGGAACTCTTAAGGTGAGTGCTGTCAAAGCTCCGGGATTTGGCGACAGGCGCAAGGCGATGCTCGAAGATATCGCCATCCTTACAGGCGGCCAGGTGGTCTCCGAAGACATGGGCGTCAAACTCGAAAACGTTTCGTTGAGGGATCTGGGCAACGCCAAACGCATTAATATCGACAAAGACAACACCACTATCGTCGACGGAGCGGGTTTGCGCGACGCTATAGAGGGTCGTGTGAAACAAATTCGCGCTCAGATCGATGAGACGACCTCGGACTATGACCGTGAAAAGCTACAGGAAAGGCTTGCAAAGCTGGTCGGAGGAGTTGCGGTGATCAAGGTGGGCGCGGCGACGGAAACGGAAATGAAGGAGAAAAAAGCGCGTGTCGAAGACGCGCTGAACGCCACTAGGGCCGCCGTGGAGGAAGGGGTTGTCCCGGGTGGCGGCGTTGCCCTGCTGCGCTGCCTGCCTGCCCTGGATAAGTTGGACCTGGCAGGCGAGGAAAGCTTTGGCCTCAAGATAGTCAGGCGCGCCTTGGAGGAGCCGATCCGGCAGATCGCGGACAATGCCGGCCGGGAGGGTTCGGTTATCGTCGAAAATGTGAAACACGGCCAGGGAGCATATGGTTTCAACGCGGAAACCGACGAATA
>DASPQK010000343.1:0-2430 GCA_035624985.1 Syntrophobacteraceae bacterium
ACGTGGTAGAGCAGCTTGATCTCTCAAAGATATACGCCTCCTACCGGGGAAACGGCCGGGGACAGCCGCCCTACGAACCCAGGATGATGACCGCCCTTCTTTTCTACGCTTACTGCACAGGCGTTCCGAGCTCCCGTCAAATTGAGAAGAGAACCTATGAAGATGTTGCCTTCCGGATGATTGCGGCAAACAGGCACCCGGATCATGACTCGATATGCGAGTTCAGAAAGCGCCACCTCAAAGCTCTTGCCGGCCTTTTTGTGCAGATCCTGCGGCTTTGCCAGTGAAGGGGTCACCCATTAAAAGGCAGCGGTCAAGAGCAAAAACTCCCCCAACGCAGGAAAAACTGTCTTTTTTCGAGTTGCTTCTTTACCGCGAGAGCGCCCGGTGATCGGTGCTCACGATTAGCTGGTGTTCGCCCGGAAATAACCCGCAGGCTTGATGAAACGTGCCTGTGTTTAACCGGGGTTTCTGAATGAACATTAACCAACCGATTCTCGACGGCGACAGTCGCCGTTCCTGCCCACTGGCATTAGCCTGCAACACCTTTCTGCTGCCGCAGTTTCGTAGGTTTCGATGTCAACCCTCACTGCACCAGTCACCCATCAGGATCGAGGTCGTTTTGACCATATCCGTCAAACGGCCCTTCCCGCCGTTGGCGGGCCAGAAAATCTTCGGTTCCATGCCATGTCCAAATGATTTTACAAGTCTAATGGCTGTTAACCACCCTTTGACTGGCTCATGGCATGGGCAGTAAAGATGTTTAAGGCTATATCAATGTGCTGGGTGGAACGGCTTTCCAATCAAGTCTCGTGGTTTTTCCAACCCCTTTGTCAGGTTTGCCGTTCCAGCCAGTTCGTCGTTACCGCATGATTGTGTCCTCCCTGCTCTGAGGTCAAAGTTCGATATGTATCATTCATCCGATCATGGATCTTGGCTGCGCGATTTTTTTCGTTTTTTAAACTCTCACCAAACGGCAAACTTAGCGGAGGCCCGCCGGAGGTCGCGGAGGGTCGCCGAGAATGGGTCCCACCGTGACTCGTCGGAGGCGGTCCGCAGCGGCTTCGGCGGGCCGGAGCGGCCGGATGAACGACGTCTTCGCAGGGAACCGGTTTTGAAATTTTGAAATTTCATGTTCGGATAATCGCTGTCGCCACTGGTCCGATCCGCCGAATGCCCTCAGATTGCAAATAGCTTCTCAGGCATAAACGGAACCTCATTTTTCATGATGCAATAGGCTGCCCTGGCCAGTTTGTGTGCAAGAGCCTGGTGAGCGACCATGAAATTATTTTTCTGCATCTTGCGGTTGTACCAGCTCCTGCAACGTGTGTCGTAGCGTCTTGCCAATTCGGCTGCCTCCGAAAAGGCCCATGCGAGGTATTTATTGCCGTTCTTCTTGTTACCTTTACCTTTTGCCTTCTCGTTGCTGGTCCACTTGGTGTTTACTTTGCGGCAGTAGGAGACGTAGTTCCCCACTTTTGGGAAGCGGCCGATCGGGCCGGTCTCCAACATTATGGTAAGAGCCAGAATTTTCCCGATCCCGGGAACCGTAAGCAGAAGGCCGTACTCATCCTTGAGCTTTACCTTCTGTTCGACTACGGATTCAATCGACCGAATTTTTCGAGTCAGAAAATCGATGGTCTCCTTGCTGATGACGCCGGCCAGCGCTAGATCGCCATTTGATTCCAGTAGCGGGACCACCACGTTTTCCTTGAACTTTTTAATGTCGTTTACGTTTACGCGAACCCCCAGACCTCTGGCAACGATGTTTTGCAGGCTGAGAATAAGTGAGGTTCTCAGCTTTACCAAATGTCCTCTTTTTCTCAGCAGGTCCCGTATGGGCCGTTCGTCCTTTGGATAGATGTAACCCTCGGGCAGAATCTTGAGCCTGAGCATCTCAGCGAGCCAGAAAGCATCGTGTTTATCATCGGCATGCTTTAGCCCGGAATACTTCTGAATTGCCGATGGGTTGGCGAGATGAACACGGTAGCCCGCCTCACTCAACAGATCAACCAACCAGTACCAGTTGTAGGTAGACTCAACAACTACCCCCACCATTGCTTCCTTGAAATCTTCCAGTCCGGAAAGAATAGAGCGGGGCTCGTTGGACATTTTCTTCTTGAATACTCTTTTCCCGTCCACATCAATCACGGCCATGTAGTTGCTGCTTGAATGAAGATCTATCCCGGCATACAATTGCATTCGGCGCCTCCTCTTTGAAGTTAGCAGTCCTGATCCCACTGCAAACCGCAGGATAATACTTCCTGCACACAAGGGGGCGCCTTTTATATGATTATCAAGTCTCCGTTTGACCATATGTAACAGCTTTTTGGATATGCCGGAAACGCTCATTGAGTTTCTGGTCCGACGCCAAACGCTTTCGTATCGAGTCAAGCACCCCGCCGACGGCACTGTAACTTTTCAGGCCGA
>DASPQK010000344.1:0-4955 GCA_035624985.1 Syntrophobacteraceae bacterium
GCGTCTGTTCGACGTTGGGTGGTTTCAATGCTGGTGCGTGGCGATGACCCCGGCCGGATTTGCTGCTGTGCTGGCCGGATGGTTTGTCACCGAAATCGGAAGGCAACCCTATATAATCCAGGGCGTTATGCGGACCTCTGAGGCTCTGTCCCCGGTCCAAAGCGTTCCCGTCGCCGTATCCCTTGGCGCTTTTATTCTGACCTACGGGGTCGTTTTCGGCGCAGGGAGCTATTACGTAATAAAGCTGATCGCAAAAGGCCCCGATGCCCAGCCAGACGTTTATGGCTCGCACGGCGTCAAGAAAGCTCAGCTTTTCACAGGGACAATGGATGAGCCGACAACCGGAAACTAAAAACTTCAGAGTAAAAACTACATAGAGGTCAGAATGTTGGATCTTCCGCTCATATGGTTTGGCCTGCTTATCACGGCGCTTTTTCTGTATGTGCTTTTGGACGGCTTCGACCTGGGCGTGGGAATCTTGTTTCCTTTTGCGCCCTCCGATGAGTGCAGAGACCGCATGATGAACTCCATCGCGCCTTTCTGGGATGGAAACGAGACCTGGCTGGTGCTGAGCGGCGGGGGGCTCTTTGCTGCGTTTCCGCTTGCTTACGCCATCCTTATGCCGGCGCTCTACATGCCGGTCATTATGATGCTTTTGGGGCTTATTTTTCGCGGGGTGTCATTCGAGTTCAGGTTCAAGTCGCACAGATCACGCTTTATCTGGGACTATTGCTTCCACTTTGGCTCCATAGTCGCCGCTTTCATGCAGGGCATGATCCTCGGGGCCTACGTCAAAGGGGTGCAGGTCCAGGGGCGAAGCTTTGCCGGCAGCCCTTTTGACTGGCTTAGCGCATACAGTTTCATGACGGGAGCGGCCCTGCTTTTCGGCTATGCGCTGCTTGGAGCCACCTGGCTTGTTATGAAGACCGAGGGAATCACCCGCGATTGGGCGCGAAAGTGCGCATCCTATGTCCTGGGTTACGTAGGCGTCTTCCTGGCGGTAGTAAGCATCAGCATGCCTGTAATGAATGCGGGCGTGAAAGAGTTGTGGTTTACTCTGCCCAATTTCTACTATCTTTTACCGGTGCCACTCCTGACAGCTGCGCTTTTTGCCATGCTCTGGCGTGACTTGCACAAAGGCGTTGAGAATCGCCCCTTTTTTCTCAGCATCGGCATTTTTCTTATGGGCTATATTGGGTGGGGAATAAGCCTCTGGCCGTGGCTGGTTCCCTTCGCCGTGACCTTCAGGCAGGCGGCGGCCGCCGCCTCGTCACAGTCGTTTCTGCTGGCCGGAACGCTGGTCATCCTGCCCGTAATTCTGGGCTATGTCGCCTGGTGCTATTATGTGTTCAGGGGGAAAGTGTCGAACGAAGAATATTACTGATGTCGCCCCGGTCAAGATATTTCCTGAGAAATTCAATTGTGGCGGGCCGCGCCTGTCGTGAGGCTTCAAGATTTGCCCCGGCTCTTTCCTCCTGCGCCCTTGGGAAACCATGGCCGGCATCCTTGTAGATATGCGTAACATAGATCTTCCCAAGCTCTTTCATTTTCTCTTCCACAGGCTTGACGGCACTGAATTAATCCGCTCCTCCTGACCATAATGAAATTCCCCCTGGTATTCGAGTTTCAGAATCTGCCTTTCCATAATTCAATTTAACGCGCATCGGGAATCATGCAGCACAATCCTTAAAGAGAATTTCACTTCGATATGACTAATCACCCCTTGCCCTTCATTTGGCATGACCGATGCAAAGTCCAATCGAAGGTTGCTCTATAAGGACTTGGATCATGGAAGAAAAAATCAAACCGGTTCGTCCCGGTAAAATACTGCTCGAACAGTTCCTGAAACCCCTGGGCATCAGCCAAACCAAACTGGCTGTTCTGATAGGCGTTCCGCCGCGCCGCATAAATGAAATCGTCCACGGCAAACGCAGGATCAGTGCCGATACGGCGCTTCGTTTCGGGCTCTATTTCGGTACAGCCCCCCAATTCTGGCTGGGGCTCCAGACGGACTGCGATCTCGATATCGCCCAATACAAGCTCGGTGGCAGGTTAAAGTACCAGATACGGGAATATGCCGACAGAATTTAGGAAATCACCGGTATTGCTCTCCTGAGAGGCTCTGCCGCAAAGGCCGGCAGTTGGAATCCCCCTCGGGCCGCCCTCCGACGAGCCACCGGCAGACTCATTGCCGGCGGCCCTTCGCGCCAAGTCGCACAGGAGACGAATTCGTTTCTTACGGAATTGTCCTCGGACAGAGACAATTATATTGATCAGGCGCCCGGAACTGTCCTCCCCAAAGCCCGGCAAACATTTTTTGCCAAGTTCCTTCGAATTCTTACAAAATTTTTACAAAAACGTTGCAAAATTGTGCTTTTGCTTAGCGTCGATACAATTGTGTATATTTTTCTGACTTCCGAATTGCTCAATCAAGCCTTCCTGTAAGATTTGAATGCTTAAAAATCAGATAGTTAGCGTGAAAATTCCATGTCGCGGCAAATCTGGCATATGCTTTGGACTCTACCCGCCAAAGTTTGTTGCGTCTCAATGTCGGACAGGCGAAAACCGGCAATATCCGGGTAACATGGACTGATCTAAATGGACAATCAAAACGGAGGTAAGAAGATGGTCAAAATTGAAGCTATTATAAAACCTTTTCGGCTTACCGAAGTGCAGGAAGCACTGACGGCGCTTGGCATCCAGGGTATGACGGTGAGCGAGGTCAAAGGGTTTGGGCGTCAGAAGGGACACGTTGAGCTTTACAGGGGCGCCGAATACAAGGTCAATTTCGTTCCCAAGATTCTGATCCTGACCGTGGTTGCGGACGAACTGGCGGAAAAAGCCGCCGATGCTATTCAAAAGGCTGCCTACACGGGGAAGATCGGGGATGGAAAGATCTTTTTATCGCCGGTGAGTGATGTTATGCGCATCAGGACCAGGGAAACCGGCGCGGAAGCATTGTAGTCTTTGGTTTTCAGTTTTTTGTTTTTAGTTCTTGGTTGGACTCTCAACAGTTAGCGAACGAAGAGGATTTTTTCAACTTGGAGACAATGATATGAAAAATATACTGCTGGCCTTAGTTGTTGTCTTTATCGCTTTACTTGCAACCACTGCTCCTGCTGAAGAAAAGGGCATGCCGGTTCAGTTGGCGCAGGCGACCCAACCCGCCCCGGCGCCGGCGGCGCCTGAGGCTGCTCCTGCCAAGATCGACAGCGGCGACACGGCCTGGATACTGGCTTCTTCGGCCCTCGTTCTGCTGATGACCCCCGGTCTGGCGCTTTTCTACGGAGGCATGGTTCGGCGCAAAAATGTGCTTGGAACAATTATGCACAGTTTTGTCGCAATGGGCATCATAAGCATTCAATGGGTCCTTTTCGGCTACAGCCTGGCGTTCGGGCCGGACATAGGTCATTTTATCGGCAATCTTGACTGGATAGGTTTAAACCATGTGGGGCTTGCGCCCAACGCCGACTATGGCCCCACCGTGCCTCACCAGGCATATATGATATTTCAAATGATGTTTGCCATAATAACTCCCGCTCTTATTTCAGGGGCCATCGCCGAAAGGATGAAATTCAGCGCCTACTGCATTTTCCTGATTGCCTGGGCAACTTTCGTCTATGATCCTCTTGCGCACTGGGTATGGGGCGCCGGCGGCTGGCTGCATGAGAAAGGCGCTCTGGATTTTGCCGGAGGCCTGGTCGTTCATATAAGCTCCGGTATTTCCGCACTCGCTTGCGCGCTCATGCTGGGAAAAAGAAAAGGATACCGGGTCGACATCATGGCCCCTCATAACCTTACACTGACTATACTGGGGGCCTGCCTTCTGTGGTTTGGGTGGTTCGGGTTCAATGCCGGCAGCGCAGTAGCCGCGGGTGAGCTTTCGACTTCAGCCTTCGTGGGCACCCACATTGCAACCGCTGCCGCAGCAATGTCGTGGATGTTCACAGAGTGGATCCACAGGGGCAAACCGACCGCTCTCGGCGCCGCGTCCGGCGCGGTTGCAGGGCTTGTCGCCATTACGCCCGCATCGGGCTTTATCGCGCCGCTTCCCGCGCTGCTTCTGGGCATTATTGCCGGTGCGCTCTGCTACGGTGCGGTGAACCTCAAGTCGAGCCTTGGATACGACGACTCGCTCGATGTAGTGGGCGTTCACGGAATCGGCGGGACCATAGGCGCGCTGTTTACAGGCTTCTTTGCCACAAAGCTCATCAATGCGGCAGGCGGAGACGGACTGTTTTACGGAAATCCGGGGCAGGTGGGCGTTCAGGCGTTATCGGTCGTATCAGCCTGGGTTTACTCTTTCGTGGTCACCTTCATCATTCTCAAGGTAATCGACGCAATTATCGGCCTGAGGCTGACCGAAGAGGATGAATCGACCGGTCTCGATCTGACTCAGCACGGCGAAGTGGGCTACACGTTCGAAGTCTGAGATTGGGCCGGTTTCTGAAAAAAAACAAAGACCCTCCGCAGAAACAGGTCGTGGACCGCTCATGGAGAGACGCTCATCAGCCCCTCCATGCCCTGTCCATGACCTGTCTTCCCCTCTCCGCCTCGGGCTTTTTCCCGCCTCAGTCTTTCAGGGGCGGTTCCATGATCTGTATCTTGAGCACATCCTCGCGTGGAATCGCTTTTTCTATCCTTATCCTTATCTTGTCGCCCTGATTGAATTGAATGTTCTCGGGAACCGGCGCATTGGCTTCCAGCAGATAGTCAGGGATAAGGAGGTGGGCGTAGCGGTCATTTTTGTCCAGAACCAGGGCGCTCAGGTTGTCTATATCCTCCTGTTCCATGTACTTTAGAATCCAGTACCTGGTCCATTTGCGCTGAATGCTGAAAACCCTTGTCTGGGCAGTGGAAAGCGGCGCTATCATCTCATCGAGCCGTTCTTTGGAATATAGTGCAACCTCTGTGGCAAGGGCATGTTTCAATTGACGCTGGACTACGAGGTCCGT
>DASPQK010000345.1:0-12669 GCA_035624985.1 Syntrophobacteraceae bacterium
GGAGTCTGAAAAAACGCTCTGGTCTTCGAGCCGCACCGCTTCCCAGGTCGCTGGGGCCCCCTCGGGGCCACCAAGCGACTCAATGCTGAACTCCACTCGTTCCCCGGGCTGGGTCAGCCGCTTGGGGCTTTTCAGGGAGTAAACCCCGGCGCCAGCCTGAACCAGCAGCTCCTTGGATGCGCGCACGCGGTAGGTCGGGCCGTCCGAGCCGATAATGTTGACCACATAGCGGCTCGGGACTTTGGCCGGGGGCAACTGAAAAGCGGCGTGACCGTCCGCTTCCGAGGCCAGCCGCATCTGGATCAGTTTAGCAGGGAAAAGCCCTTCGTAGCGCACTTCGTGCTCGACCATGGTGAGAGACTGAGCACGCACGGAAATATCGACCTGGGCGCCCGCGACGGGACGCCCGCCCGGGTAGGCCAGCCGCACCCTCCCCGTTATCGGCTCGCCGGTTTTGAATTCCTTTTTGTCAAAGGAGATGTCGATATCGAAATGAGGCTTGGAGTAACGCGCCACCCGGAATGAACCCGTATAGAACGCTTCCGCATATCCCATTTGAAGCGTATAGCCTCCGGGGATGGCCTGGTCGGGCAGTTGAAACGAGGTGTCGCCGCCTTTCCGCCCGGTGATGGAACAGGCAACCGTTGTGACCGGAGTGCCCGTCGGGTCGAGCACCGTCACCTTCACATCGCCTCCATGCAAAGGAACCGAACGCTGTGAATCCTGGAAAAAGCGGCCGAACATCTTGATGTGAACCCTGTCGCCGGGCTGGTACAGCGGCCGGTCGGTGAAGGCGTAGAGCTTGGTCGCGTATATCTCGCTGTCGTAGTAGTAGTTTTCCGAGGCAAAAACACCGCCTTGAGCATCTTTGGTAATCACGTAGCTTCGCTCCGGGCTCTTCCTTTTCATGATGAACACACCGTCCGGGCCGGTTGTTCCGCTCTGGAGCGTCCCCACGCCGTCGGTCAGCAGCACCTGGGCTCCCGCGCTCGGCTCTCCCGTCTTTCTGTTTGCCGTCCACACCATTACCTGCTCGCCGGATATTTTGGTGATCGAAACGTTATCGGCGACAAAGACCGGGGTGGTTGCCCGATACCCTCCGACATAGGCTTCCACCAGGTAGAGTCCCGGTTTCAGAGTACCGAGAGGAATCTTGACGTTCCCCTGCCGGGGCTGGATGAAATTGTGGCTGCTGCCTTCCAGCTTCACGCTGGGGGGCTCGATGGATTTTGCTTCGGCGAGCGGGTAGCGAAAGCTCCCGATAAACTCGAACTGGGGCATTCGTTTGAACTGGGGCGGGTTTGTGAACTTGGTGCGATAGGAGTACGGCGGCGCCTGGCTAAGTTCCGGGGCCTCGGACACCACATTGGAGCGGGCCGTGCAGGAAAACACCCGCTGCGCTGCAAGGCGTGATTCTTTGTACTCTGAATCCCAAATGTAGTCGAGGGCATTGGCCAGACCCTCCTCCTTCGGAATTCCTTCGACCCGAATGCGGTGGAGGTTTTTTTGCTTCCTGAGAAAATCGACCGGTTGCGGCACCCGGTACACGACCATGTCCACTCCCGAGTATCCCATGACATCGCCGCTTTCGGCCTCCAGACGGACTACCGCATTGTCGTCCGAGGAAAAGTTGGACTCGGCGAGCAGGAAAAACCTGCTGCCCGAAAACGGCCGGTAGTCGCTGGGCCCGATGTCATCGGCCATGGCGTTACAAGCTAGCGCGATAAGAATGAAAAACGGAATATACCGATGAAGTTGGGGTTTTCGTTCCTTGGCTGCCACCTTGCATCCTTCCAGTGCAGTAGTTGGTCGAGACTGACCGACCTGAGTCCGTTATCATTTTTGGTCGCTGTTCCTCTGTGATAGGCGATGAAGCTCCCCATCCAGATCATCAAATGCTGGTCTTCGCCATGGTCGAAAAACAGAAGGTCCCCGGGCAGCGCCTGGTTGACATCCTTCGACACAAAGCTGCAGTTTTCCTGAATCAGTTCGATGGCGGTGACAAATGGAGTCCGCTCGGAGCTGCCGGTCTGCTTCCAACTGTTGCGAAGCCGGGTCTGCTCGGGCGTGAGGTTCAGCTCGGGCGGCAAATACCGGTTGGGGACCCCGGATGCCTGGAGCCAGGCCGGATCGTGCGAACTCAGGGCTTCGTTGACCGCAAACCGCACAAGACCGGCACAATCCTTGTGAGGCCATCGTGGGGAAGGCCCCTGCCTGACCTGCTCCTCAACGATGCGCGCAAACCACGCCCGAAACGCAGCGGACTGCTCCCCGTTTAGTATCGGCTCGGGGGAAGCTGCGGGCGCCGCCACAGGTCCGACTGCCCTAACCGCCCACAAAAGAGCAACGATCAATGCGAAGCGAGCGGCTGCCATCGGAGCGGCTCCCAACCCTTGCTGCCTTGCGGGGTCCATAAACCGTAGGCCGGATAAGATTTTAGATTACCCAGCACCGGCATGAGCACTCTGGTCACATTGGAGCGGAAAACCGTCTCCTGTTCTTCCGGCAGGCTCTGCAACACCTCGCTTCGGACGAGTTCCCCCAGGTCAGCCGGAAAGACGATGAGACTCAGACTCGATTTCGGGGGAATCGAATCGGAGACCGCCGGATACTTTTTTTCAAGCGCCGCAACGGCGTTATCCACCAGCGCGTCGTCGGGCGAGAAGATGAGAATGTCTTTCCAGCGGGCAAGCGTAACCTTGAAAAAGCGCTTTGACCACATCCGCTCGGCGTCCGGGCTTTGGGCCTGTTCGTACTTGCCGCCGAGCGAGCTCACCTCACGGCGCCAGATCACACCCTGGGGCAATTGTGTTTCGTGGACCTCGAAAGGCGGCAAATAGCTCTTTTTCGCTTCAGCCGGTTCGTCCTGGGGCTTTTCTTCTGCCGGTTGGTCCTGTTTTGCCGTCTGCTCATCATGCTTTTCGCTCTGAGGCTTCTCCCCGTTCTGGCCTGCCTCCCGGTCTTCCTTTTCCTCTTCAGGTCCCGGAATGCCTGCTTCATGCGCCCCTATGCTCTTTTCAAACATCTCTTTGAGCAGCGCGTCCATTGAGGGGCCTTCCTTCACTTTTACCAGCACCAGTGGGGTGAAAAGCCTGGATTGACGGTACCAGCAGATAGCGGCAGGCGATTCGATCGAATCAATGACGGTCTTGAGCCTGTCCGCGGGCGCCATTTTGCTCAGTATGCCGGTCAGAGTCCCGGGGGCGACGGGCAGCGCGGCACATATGGCGGCGCCGGTTGGCGCCGCTGTCCAAAGAGTGGGGGCTTCGGAGACTTTTTGGTTGAGCAGAACGGAGGCCGTCCAGCCGTTTTCGCCGTACTCGAAGCGGATCGCCTCGAACGCGGGGAAGAACCTCTGGTATCCGAATGAGAGATAGCTCGTAGCTACGGCAACGGAGTGCTTCGCTGTGATCCGGCCCGATTCGAAGCGCCGAAGGAATGCTTCGGAAGGGTCGGAGGCTTCGACAAACGCCCGGATTGAATCTTTCTTTGCGCCGTTTCCGCTCAAAAGCATTTCGGCATCGGAAAAGACTGCGAGATAGCTCCCGATGCCGGCGAAAAAAAGACTTCGGTCATGCGCAAATTTCAGCTCATGGACAGCAAGCGCGCCTCCCGCCGTTAATTGGACTTCTCCCTTGCGGCTGAGCTGGTTATCACTCAGAACCGCTTTGGATACGAGCTCGAGCGTCTGAACCAGCGGACCTCGATCCATGACCAGCATGAAATGCCCCAGCTTTCCGTCGCGTCCCTTCCAAAACGCGAGCTTGGCCGGCGCGCTGAAGATGTAGTCGATGACCTCGTCCCCAATGTTCAGCTTATGCTCATAGGCGATTCGCCGCAAAGTCCCCCGCAGGCTCAATCCACCCTCGTTTTGCTCGTAATAATAGAAAAAATCTTCGGTCAGCAGGTCCTTGAGTAGAGGTATGCTCGCCACGTCCTTGGGAAATTGGGCGAGGCTTCGGGTGACGATCAAAGCGTCGGGCCTCTGGAGGTTAATGTTCAGGGAACTGGGTTTTCTGGGAGTAGTTACCCGCTCCGGCGGCGCGGGAGATCGGGATTCTATCGGGCCGTTCGCCGGGGCGCCGGCTGATTCGGCGGTATTGACACGCTGTGCACTGCTCTTTTGGCCTTCCTGCTTCAGTACAATCCGAAGGCCCACTACGACAAGAATGCCGACAAGCAGCACTCCTCCTGCAATCACAAGTTTTGCTGGGATTTTCATGTGGTATGTGCCCCGTGGTTGGTGTCGCTGTCGCCAATATCGAGCACCATCGCGACTTACAACAGCCTCTTGGCCGGGCTGTCCGCGCGCAATACGCAGGTTTCTTCTTAGGCTTATTGCAAATTGAAGTCAAGTTAAGATACTCTGAGCGATGGAGCAGGCGCTTGCGAGGTCCTGTTCAAAGGCACATGATGTTGTCTCGGGCGGTCGGTTGCCGGAACCCCGGGTTTTTTCCGGCAACGGACGACGCCCGGTTTTGAATGCATAAGGCGGAATTCAACGGTTATTTCGGATTGCTATGAAATTCAAATATTGTCCGTACTGTGGAGCGTCGCTGCAAGGCAGACCTGCCAAAAGAGCGCTGAGGTCTTTTTGCCCCGATTGCGGGAAGGTTTTTTATCGCAACCCGACAGTGGGAGTAGCCGTCGTGCTGGTCGAAGACGAAAAGATCCTTCTGGTCAGGCGTAAGGGATCGTATGGCGGGCAGTGGTGTATTCCATGCGGCCATGTCGAATGGGACGAGGAGGTCGAGAGGACGCCGCCCGGCGCGAGTTCTTCGAGGAAACCGGCATTAGAGTCGATCTTGGGCGGGTTTTTGCCGTTCACTCAAACTTTCACGACCCTCAATCCCAAACAGTGGGTATATGGTATTGGGGCACGCGGGCTGGAGGAGAGATGCGCCCGGGATCGGACGCGAGCGAAGCCGGGTTCTTCAGCCTGAACGCTTTGCCGGAGATGGCCTTTCCGACGGACGTAAAAGTATGCAGTGAGCTGAAAGAATACCTTCAAAGCGGTCTTCACGAGGAACATTGAGCAACCGAGTCAATCCGGGGTCTCGGCTTCGGATCATGGTCGAGGTTTCCTTCAGGGCGGAACCTTCCGCGCGCGCGATTCCCTGAACGAGACTTTCATCGGGGTGTAACCAACCGAGTTCCGAGTGTGGATCTCCCCCGTTGCTACCTCCCCGGTGGTCTCCATCATTGGGGAGATTTTGAGAAAATCGCATTATCTTCGTGATCGAGCAACCCACCTGATACATCCTACATGGTCTCGATGTCACTGGACATTTAATTGCGGATGAGCAGCACGAGAAGGCCCGACTCCGAAAGCGAAATGCCTGTTGCGCTCCCTATTTTCCATACCGGGTAATTTGGACTTTTTTCGAGCAGAATAATGTCATATAATGACACTATGAAGCTAAGAAGCAAATACTTGGGAACACTCCATGCCATATTTGAGGATCCGATCCGTTCCGATGTTAAGTGGATCGACATCGAGAATCTTCTCGTTGCTTTGGAAGCTGAGCTGAGTGAGGGTAGAGGATCAAGAGTCCGAATATATCTGAATGGAATCCGCGCTGTTTTCCATCGTCCGCATCCACAAAAAGAAACCCACAAGGGTGCTCTCAAGGCAATCAGGCGGTTTTTGACGGAAGCAGGCGTTAATACGGAGGAGTAAGGGCATGTTGACATACAAAGGGTATGCAGGCCATGTCGAATATGATGATTCGGCAGGAATCTTTCACGGGGAAGTGCTAGACCTGAAGGACGTCGTCACTTTTCAGGGAAAGAGCGTTGAAGAAATCGGACAGGCTTTTCGAGACTCTGTCGATGATTATCTGGAGTTTTGTGAACAAAGGGGTGAAAAGCCCGACAAGCCGTTCTCCGGGCGGTTGATGCTCCGTTTGCCGCCGGCTTTGCACCGAAAGGTGTATGTCAGTGCGCTTAAGGAAGGCAAAAGCCTGAATCAATGGATTTCAGAAAGACTTGAGCGATCTTTCTAGTATTCACCGGGTAGTGCCTAAGGATCTCCACAATGGAGTAACCTTTGGAGGGAGAGACTGCTATAACGGACGACAGAAAGCCGGCCCCCGAAGTGTATCTAATCAGGGGTCGGATGTCGGAAGACAGAGAAAAACATTCCACGGGCCGGCCTGAATGCCCGGGTTGCGGAGAAACTTGAACAGGCAGCTTGCGATCGGCATTTGTGCGAGAAGTGAGCAAACCTATAACGGACGTCGGAAGCCGGTTGATGGAGGACGGAAAGAAGCATTTCAAGATCAAGGATGTACGTCAACTTATTTTTGGCGCTTGCTATAGTCCATGTGTTTGAGACACCGTAGAGGGTTTACAATAAGACGTTATCTTGGTCGGGGTCCGACCCAATGCCGCTAACTTAAGGAAAAAAGCTATTCTTTCGCCTACTTATGCACTGGACGTGAAGGATGGGTGAGCGGAGCGAAACCCATCGCTTTGCATAAGCCTTTTGGTTTGAGTGCTCTGCGGTCACGTTATCAAGGCCGTGCATTGTCAGCCGCATGGTTGCACCGACGGAACAAACCAAAAAGCGCTCTGAATTCAATAAGTTGCTTAAGTTAACGGCATTGGGCCGGACCAGGACAACAGCCCAATCCCTCAGGGAAAATGTCAAAAGTGCATAGCTTAATACCCCTTGGAAGCCCATTTTTGGCCAAAATTGAAGCTCTAAGCATCGTGAACGATGGAGCAGCAAGGGGCCGGCCCTTGAAAAAGGAATATTTCGTCTCCAACCTTCTTATGTGCCCTCGTAACTCCTTGTCCACTAACAATTTCTCCGATACCCCCTCATCTGGCTGCTTGTTGAACTCCAGCACCAACAAACTGATACGCGCGGACTCGCTCTTTTCAAAACACCGTCCCCGCGCCCAGGGCGGAAATCACCCCTCTGCCCGGGGGAATGACCCTTGATTCTCTCTTGCATCTGCAAGGATTTTAACGTCCAGCGGCGTCGGACACAAAGCCTGGACCACTCTGCATCCTCAAACCGCAAAAATAGGTCCCGCCGGGATATCTGTTGCATGTGCGATCTGAAAAGCGTAAGGTTTCTTCGGGTTCCAGGGGCGCAGCGGAAGTTTGCCGGGCAAAAACCCGATTTCAACATGCAGTTCGGTCGCATAGTGCGGAAGTTGACGCATTATTTCGGGTTTGACGACGGGAGGAACAAAGTGAAAAAGGCATTGGCGCTATCGTTTTTCATCGTATCCTTGCTTGCGGGTCTCGCATGGGCGTACCAGAGCAATACTGGCACCAACACAGGTAACACCAGCACGGGAGACGATGCGTTGGCCAGCGACACCACCGGCTCCTATAACACCGCCGACGGCTTTTGCGCGCTCCAGCTCAACACCACCGGCTTGAACAACACCGCAGTCGGCAACCATGCGCTCTACTCCAACACCTCGGGCAAGAACAACACCGCAGTCGGCGCAGGAGCGCTATACTATAACACCGCCAGCGAAAACACCGCAGTCGGATTGGCCTCGCTCGAGTCCAACACCACCGGTGGCTTCAACACCGCCCTCGGGTACGCTGCTCTCATCGGGAACAAGAGCGGCGGGGCCAACACCGCAGTCGGCAGCCATGCGCTCTCCTCCAACACCACCGGCAACGCCAACACCGCAGTCGGATTCGAGGCGCTATTCAATAACAACCGCAATGCCAACACCGCACTCGGACACCTGGCGCTATTCTCCAACACCCACGGCGTAGGCAACACCGCCTTGGGCTACCTGGCCGGATATTATGCTCCGCACGGCACGGCAACTGCCACTACCGGCAGCAACAACATATACATCGGCAATGACGTGAGTCCGCAGAGCGCCGATGAGTCCTACACCATCAGGATAGGCAAGCCGGGCGATGTGCACCAAACCTTTATAGCAGGCATATACGGCAAAAGCGCCGGGGGATCCGAGGTATTTATCACCGCCGAAGGCCAGCTCAGCAGCAGGAACTCATCCCGCCGGTACAAGGAAGACATCGAGGACATGGGAGATGCCAGCAGCGGGCTTATGAAACTTCGGCCCGTGACCTTCTATTACAAGCCCGAGTATGCCAACGGCCCGCGCCGACTCCAGTACGGCCTGGTCGCCGAAGAGGTGGCCGAGATCTACCCGGACCTTGTCCAGTACGACCCGAAGACCAAGCAGCCGCAAACGGTCCATTACCATCTGGTCAACGCCATGCTTTTGAACGAGGTGCAAAAGCAGGCAAAAGAGATTGCGGCCCTGAAGGAGCAGAACAAAGAGGTGTCGGCTCTCAATGAGCGGGTGAAAGAATTGTCGGCCCTGGTGGAACAAAACAAGGAACTGACGTCCATGAGGGAGCAAGTCAAAGAGCAGGGCCTGGATCTGTCGGCATTAAAAGAGCGAGACAATGAACTCTCGGCGCTCAAAGAGCAGATTAAAGAGCTGTGCGCCCTCGTAGAAAAACGACAGGACCCGACTGCAAAGCTTTCAAAACTGGAAGACCGGCTAATCAAATAGAGCAGGTTGATGAAGGCAGGGTCATCCGGCACTCAGCTCTGGTTTCAAGATTCCGCGCTCACGCAGGAGAACTGACAATGGAGCTGAGTGCCGGATGGTGCCGCCTTTGTCCTCCGGCAGTGCCAAAGCGCGCCTGTACGCATTTCAACTGACTCTCCTCTATGGCATTCTGCGGTGGGCAATCCGGAATAGCACCATCGACGGAGCTGCGTTCCCGATACATTATGATTCCGATACGAATCTGCATTGAGCTCAAGATTGGGCGGGGATGAACCCCATAAGCGCTCAAATAAGGGTGAGGCTCTGCAAGGAAAAGGGACGTCATTCCCGCGAAAGCCTGTCCCCGAGGGCTTGAGTCGGGGAGCGGGAATCCAGATTTTTGTTTTTCCCTGTAGAATCGATGAGTAATGCACGGACCCCGGCTTCCGCCGGGGTGACGAAAGTCCTAATCCTGCCATCAGTAAATTCAATAACTTACGCGCTTATTTAAGCGCTTATGGGGATGAACCCCGCCGCAAGGGGAGCGGGAGCGCAGCGCTGTACGCCCTCCCGAAGGCAACGATTTGAACGCAACCTGTTGTCAGGCAAGATCGAAAGCCGATGAGAGACGAGTCTGGATTTGTTGGGCCGTATTCATGATTCGTCCGTCAAACTGATACGAAATCGATCTCCAATGCCGGTGAGCGATCACGGTCATCTTATGCGCCGATTTCGACCGCTCCCTTGTCCAATAAGATTTCCAGCGTAAAGCGCGCCGCATTGCCGACGATTCGGGGACACTTTTGGAGGTTCGAATGGCCGCCGGCGGCTTCTAGTTTTTGAAATTCCTGCATGTCCGGCAGGTAGAAGATGCGCCCGTAAAGTTGATGTTGAATGTTGGCGCAGGTGATCGTTCCGTAAGTTTGGATGTATTTGTCGAAAAGCAGGCTGGCGATTGGTTGAGATGAGAAAAGATCGTTGACATTCGGGTCCATGATCAGTTCTTTGTCGGACATGTGTTCGAAGGGCCGCCCGAAATAATAATCAAGCACCATTATGCCGCCGACCAGACCCCCGCAGGTGCCCACCAACTGCCAGGCGGTGCCGCCCGCATTGGAACAGGCGGCTTTTACCAGAATGTCTGGAAAACCAAGTATCCGGTGCAACGCCGCCACGCAGGACTGGGAGCAGCTGAAGGAGTTTTGCTCATAGGCTGCGCCCAGTTCATGGGCCTTGTCCAAAAGTTCCTCCCGAGACAGGTATTGGTATGATTCGGTAACTTTTGCCGCCATTGTTTATCCTCCTTTTATCGATCGATTGGAAGACCTCCCCGCTCGCCGATTGGATATCGTCTCCTTTGGCGAGAGCCACGCAGCAGAAGAAGAAGGGGCCGGCCCATGCGCAGGCGCCGCCCTCATTCAGTGAGGGCGGAACCAGGCACTGCTGATACGGGGGCATCCGGCACTCAGCTCTGGGTTCAAGATTCTGCGCTCACGCAGGAGAATTGAAAATGGAGCTGAGTGCCGGATTGGAAAGCCCAGCCTGGTTATTCGCGTATAACTAATCATGTTGCGCAAATGAAGCGGCTGCTCACTTAAACCGGTCATCCGCTCTGGACTTCTCCGCGTCCTGAACCTTGCCCGTAAGCCAGCCGATCTTGTCGGTTTTTCTTGAATCAAACTGGGGGACGTAGGGTTTTATATCCAGGAGCGGAGTCCCGTCCAGGATATCGACATCTTCGATCGTAACATATTTCCCCTCGATCTCAACCAGTCTCACCACGGATATTCCGATGGGGTTCGGGCGTTTCGGCGCTCGTGTTGCGAATACGCCCCGGCGCTCGTTGTCGAGAAATGGCTGCACTCGCAGATTAAAACCCTTTGAAAGATGAAAATGATAGATCAGGATTAAGTGGGAAAAGCCTTCCAGGTCCTTGATCCCCGCAATGAATTCTTCCCGAAGCTCTATTTGTCCTCGGACGCCCTTGGCGCCGATCGGCTGGATCGGCGTCCCCTCAACCGTCTTGAAAGGCGACCTGACAATCCCAATCGGGACATATACCACATTATCCATTACGATCTCTTAGCGGGGAAAATTTCAATCCGTATATCCCCTCATTACTCCTGTGCCGTAAGCGGTCGGGGAACCCCATCCATCACCCGCAAAGAACAATGCCGATTTTACCTCGAATCCTTCTTCTTTTAAAATGAATCTGAGATAGGAGCAGCATAGGATCTGGACCGGCTTTTTCTGTTTCGAGAACGGCTCCGCTTTCAATCGTACCCAGGCAAATCGCAAACCCTCTTTATCGCGGTAGGGATGCCGGTCGCCCGGCACCCCCCGCACAGATCCGTACGTGAAGAATTCCTTCATACGGCTCCTACCTCGGGTTGCTGACGTAAAGTCGCTCATTGGGATAAAGGTGCCTTACTTTGGCCGTGGGTAGCCAAGTCACAACGAGTCGTTTGAACCGATCCCATGTCAGGCTGCGAGCCTTCTGGCTCCGGCGCCTGAGCGTCCAAAACCAGCTCCGCATGACCTGGGTTCTGAAGGCGTCAATCGACTTCTTGTTGCCGGGCACAGCGAAATAATTGAAGTGACCGTTGAGCACGGAGCGCAACCACTTCCCTTGTTCCGGGACAGCAATGTGCATCCGCTTTATTATCTCTTCTCTCACCTCCTTCATCTTTGCCCGAAGACGCTTGGCGATTGTCTTGCGCCGGATGGTAAACCTTTTCGTCTTGATGGTAGTCGCGCATATGTGCGTGAAACCCAAAAAGTCAAATGTTTCCGGCTTCCCTTCCCCTCGTTTCGTCCGATTCGCTATTGCGAACCTGCCAAACTCGATGAGACGGGTTTTCTCAGGGTGTATTTCCAAGCCAAACTTCGCCAGCCTTTCCTCCAATTGCCTCAGGAAAAGCTGCGCTTCGTCTCTGTATTGGAACCCCATGATCCAATCATCGGCATACCTCACGATGATCACATCGCCGCGCACTTTCTTTCGCCAGTTGTCTACCCACAGGTCCAAAACGTAATGAAGATAGATGTTTGCCAGCAGGGGTGAGATGACCGCCCCCTGTGGTGTCCCTACCTTGGTCTTGGACCATTGTCCCTCTTCCGATACTCCCGCTCTGAGCCACTTACGGATCAGTCGTAGAATACGGGGATCTGCAATGCGGTGCTCCAGGAATTTCATTAACCATTCATGGTCAATGTTATCGAAAAATCCCCTGATATCCGCATCAAGCACCCAGTTAATCTTCCGCTGCGTAATCCCTACCCACACCGCATCCAATGCTCGATGCGGGTGTCGGTTTGGTCGAAATCCGTAGCTGAAACCGAGAAAAGCCTCTTCGTAGATCTGGTTTAACACCATCACTACGGCCTGTTGGACAATCTTGTCCTCCAGCACCGCTATGCCGATCGGCCGCTGCCGCCCGTCGGGCTTTGGTATCCAGACCCGTTTCGAAGGCATCGCACGGTATCTACCGCTCTGAACGCGTTCGTGCAGGTCAGGTAGCCGTTCTTCCAGTTGCTCACCATATTGACGCCAGGTCATCTCATCCACTCCAGGGGCTGCGTCCCGCTTTAATGCCAGGAAGCTCTCCCGCAATACTTCTACAGTGATATGATGCATCAAACTGGTAAAACGAAGGCCCTTATCCTTCCGTGCTGCTTCACGTATTCTGTCAAGTCCGCTCAATGCTTACTCCTGCCGCTGTGTGCAAGTCGCAGTCGGTCTCTTCAGAATTTCCCTTGGTCACCGGCCTTCCCTCCGGAACCTCCGCTGGTGCAAGCCTCCACCATTGTTCGGCTCCTTCTTCGGTACTACGCCGATGTCTGACTTCTCCATAGCGTACATGCCGGGCTTGTGGCCACAGGCCTTCCCCGACCGCTCTGACACATAGACTTGCTCTCAGAGACTATGGAGATCTCCCGGTTCTCGAACATAGAGTTTCCACGCATGCACAGGTTCTAAGACTCCGCGGGATCTGCGCAAGACTCGCTGCCTAACGCCCTCTCACAGTATTGCCTTCCCCTTCGGACCACCAGGTCGGCATCCCGGATGGGTGATTTCGGAGGTCAATGGCTGGCCTGCGCTTTCCCCTGTCAACTGCATCACGTGTAGCCTCGCGGCCACCCGCACATGACTCGGGGCCATAAT
>DASPQK010000346.1:0-3960 GCA_035624985.1 Syntrophobacteraceae bacterium
ATAAACCGTGGGTGATTGCACTGAAATGGATGAGGGCACAATGAAGGAAACTTTCCTCATCGTGCCGGAAACCGATATTATGCTACGTGGTGCGGTGGTTACCGGCGACCCGCCGCCGGCCCGCGTCAATGTAATCGTAACGCTTGCTGGCGGAATTGCTCCGGAAGGAAACCCGCTCCCAAGGAGGGTGATATTGGTAATTCCCGCCTGCCCGCAAGAGGGAGTAACCGAAGTAAGCGACACCGCAGCGAAAGCGGATGCGCCCCACGCATTGAGGATTGTCAAGAGAAGGGCCGAAACCAAGAGAAAAAACTTCTTGAGGAGATTTGTATGGATTAACATCGGACTCTCCTTTTTGGGAAATGGATGAAAACCGAACCACTCCTCACAAGCCGGTAATGCATCAATTACTGCGTTCCGCGTCCGAATTGAATGTCGGAGTAGAATTTTTGCTCGAAAAGTCCCTGATGCAGTCCAGGACCTCCAACAACATACAATTTTCCCAATAGAATTTGCAAGTTAAACGTGCGCAGGGCTGGTTTCTGCGATTTTCCGACACACCTCCTGCCACGGTTGGTTAAGTTGTCCCCGTCACGCCAGGTTGCACGCTCTCATAGCTCTGTCCTTCCGCTCCCTGCTTAAAGCAATTCCGAGCAATCCCAGCGTTGTCTTCCACATAGTTTTCTTATCTTGCAATCTTTGATTATCTTTCATCCATCTTTCATTTATATTGTCAACCGTTTCTGGGACTGGCGCGTCATAAGCGATTAATTTTATCGTCATTTTCGGGTCCAGGCTGCGGCGACGGAGAGTGCGCCGGAGTCACTTAATCGGTTACGGGCGGTTATTGTGTTTGGGCCCGCGAGGAACAGCGCTTTTCACGATCGAGAGGAGAGGAAAATGAAAAGTAGAGGGAAATGGTTCCGGCCGGCTTTTGCAGTTTTTACAGCCTGCCTGGCGTTGTCTTTTGCACCCAGCGTCGCAGCCCAGCAGGAGCCTGTTTTGGTTGGGCGCATTTCCTACATCGAAGGGCAGATCCTCCGCTATATCCCGGAAACTAAGGATTGGGTCATCGTCAGGAAGGACGCCCCATTCGGTTTGGATGACGCGCTATATTCAGACGCGTCCGCGAAAGCCGAATTCATTTTCCCCAACCGCCTTCTCGTCAGGATTGGGGCGAGCACTCAAATCCAGTTGATAGCTCTAAAAAGCGACGCATCCGAAATGGATGTGGCCTCCGGCGTTGCGAGGTTCTACAACAAGAACCCCGAAGGGATGCTCAAGGTCACGACCCCCTTTGGCTATGTTCTGGCCGAGCCGGGCTCAACATTCGACCTTTACGCGGGGGATCAGTCGGTCGAGGTGATTGCGCTGGCCGGACGGGTTGATTACTTCCAGCAGGACAGCAACGCGAAGTATGAAGTCACCCCCGGCGGGGCGTCGATATTGGCTGATGCGACTCAGGTGGCGACCGGAGAGGGTACGCTGGACGCTCCGTGGGATGACTGGAACGTTGCACGGGACAGCTTCTGGGCCAAAAGAGTCGAGGTGAAGGGCGAGTCGGTAAAGCGCCTGCCGCCTCAACTCGAAGACGATGCATACGATCTGGAAGAGTCCGGAAAGTGGGAGCGGGTTAATTATCAGGGCCAGGAGCGCGAGTTCTGGCGCCCCACGGTTGTCGAAGAGTCGTGGCGACCCTTTACAGTGGGCAGATGGACCGATTATTACGGCGACCAGGTCTGGGTGCCTGAAGATCCCTTCGGATATGTCACCATGCATTATGGCAACTGGATCCTTGTCGAGCACAGATGGTACTGGGCGCCGCCGGTGCGGGGCATCGCAGTCGCGGGCGGCCCATTCATCGGATTTGGCTGGTATCCTGGAAGGGTCGCCTGGATAAGCTCCGGACCCAATGTCGGATGGGTCCCTCTGGCGCCGACCGAAATCTATTATTCGCACCACCTCTGGGGCCCCTCGGCCGTCGTTGTGGCTCCGGGTGTCCCTGTAACTATAGCGATCGGAAGGCTGGCATTCGTTTCCGCCGCCATCGTAGTACCCCAGGCATCCTTCTACTCCGTGTCCAACTACAGCTCGGTAAGGGTGACGAATATAAATCAAACGACAATCGTCAATAATTTCCATGCCGCGCCTGTGGTGAACAATACGGTGATCAGCAATTACAATCAGTCAACAGCGAAATATAACTTCGTAAACCAGGCCCCTGCTTCGGCGCCGCACTCCTCAGTAGTCCAGAGGATCAGCCAGAACCGGCAAACTGCAAGCATTGCGGCCAGAAGTGTAACGCCTGCGGGCTTAAAGCAGGCCGCCACTTCAGCTAAACCTGCGACACCTGCGCCAATAGGGAAAACCACCGTGCCGTCCCCTACCAAGTTGACCAACAAGCTGGTGCCCCCGAGCCAGGTAAACGCTCCGAAGAACCAGGTTTCTTTTAAGCCGGTGGAAATAAAAAAGAACACCAAGCCGGCTGCGGCCTCACCAGCTATTAAACCGGGCGGAGCGCCTGCGGGAGGCCCGGGGGGCCGACCGGTTGCTCAGCCGCCTGTTCCGGAGGTGGCGAAGCCGGCCACACATGAAGCACCGAAACCGCCAGCGCCGGAGGTGACGAAGCCGCCTGTACATGAAGCGCCTAAGCCACCAGCGCCGGAGGTGACGAAACCGCCGGCACATGAAGCGCCAAAGCCGTCGGCACATGAAGCGCCAAAGCCGCCGGCGCATGAAAAGCCAAAGCCGCCTGCACATGAAAAGCCAAAGGCACCGGCACATGAAGCAGCGAAGCCGCCGGCACATGAAAAGCCAAAGCCGCAGGCGCATGAAAAGCCAAAGGCACCGGCACATGAAGCAGAGAAGCCGCAGGCGCATGAAAAGCCAAAGCCGGAGGGACGAGAAAAGCCAAAGCCGGCTGCACATGAGACGTCAAAGCCGCCGGCGCATGAAAAGCCAAAGCCGGAGGGGCATCCAGCAGCAAAGCCGCCGGCGCATGAAGCAAATAAGCCGCCAGCGCATGAAGCAACAAAGCAGCCGGCTCCTGGGGCGAAGCCTGCGTCGAAGAAGGAGCCCGAGAACCGAAAGGGGGCGTCACAACACAAGAACGAAAACTGAGCTATGAAAGTCTGCCACACTCCCGGGGCGGGATTGACCCCGCGCGGCACGGGACTGGGGATGATGGGTTTCGCTGCGCTCTACCCATCCTACATTGACCCCGCGCGGCGCGGGGCCGGAGGCTGAGGAAGTTTCGCCGGGTTCGGGGGGTTTGGGGGAAGTATTCTCCAGACCCCCGCCCGTTTTTCTCCTCCTCATTGAAAACCGTTTGTAATTCCTGATTCCTAATTTCCATTTGCCTTGATAGAATTGTGCGCAATTCATAAGGAAGGAATAACCGGCCGTTGCTCAGCTATTTAGCCATTCGTAATTATGCGATCATTCGAGATCTCGAAATAAACTTTCATGAGGGATTCAATGTCGTGTCGGGAGAGACAGGCGCCGGCAAATCGATCCTGGTCGGCGCCGTCAACCTCATTCTGGGGGCGCGCGCATCAAATGAGTTGATCCGAACCGGGACCGCCGAGGCGAGCGTTGAGGCAATCATGCAGCTGAAACCCTCCGGATGCCTTTGCGAACGGTATCTCAGCGAGTTGGGGATAGACTGCGGTCCGGAACTTGTAATCCGCAGGAGCATCTCAAGGAGCGGACGAAACCGTGTATTCATAAACGACCAGGCCGCATCCGTGCAACAGCTCCAGCAGCTTTCACCCCTTTTGATTTCGGTTTCGGGACAGCATGAACACCAGCTGCTGCTCGATCCGGAAACCCACCTGGGCCTTCTGGATTCTTTCGGAAGTCTTGATGAAGCTTGCTCCGAGGTGCGGGCGATCTATAGGGCGTGGGAGGAGAAGCGCGACGGACTTGGTCGAATGAGGCGTGCAAGGGAGCACAAAGCGG
>DASPQK010000347.1:0-17907 GCA_035624985.1 Syntrophobacteraceae bacterium
GATCATGGACTCCGTCCACGATGGCGATGTCATCCGGGTGGATGGATCTACGGGCGCTGTGGATATAATCGGGTGAAAGAGCCGATTGATTGACTCCATATCATGATTCTCCTTCACAGGTCGTTAAAGGACTCTGTCGCCGTTAGCCGCCGGGTTGGCGCTGTTTATCTTGACTGAATCGGGTAAGTATTCTAAGCTGCCGCATACTTTCAGACGGAGCTGCGTTCAAGATTGAGCGGCGGTAAACCCCGCACCTCCGTAGGGGAGGGGGAGCGCAGCGGATGCGTCGCGCGATGTATGCCTTCCCGGTCACACCGATCTTGAACGCAACCTGTTATCAGACGGTTTAAAGCAGCCTCGGCTGGCAGTTTTGCTTCAGAGGTTTTTTTCGTTGATGGAGCCTGTTATGAAGAATTTGTTGTCTTTTGGGCTTGCCGTTTCGTTCTTTCTTTTTCTCGTCGGTTGCGCACATACTCCGGATAGTTTGCGCAGCATGCCTGAAAAACAGGTGACTCCAGCGGCGCAAACGTCTGGTTCGCCGCAGGAGCTTTCTGCGGCACAAACAACCGGACCGCCCTCAGTCGAGCTTTCAGAGACGGTCTTCGATTTCGGGCAGGTAAGCGCTGGAAACGACTACGTTCATGCTTTCAAGGTCAGGAATACGGGGACGGGGGTTTTAAATATAAGAAAAATCATGCCCGGGTGAGGAAGCGCGGTGGCCGGTTTCGACCGGTCCATTCCCGCCGGAGGCGAGGGAGAAATAGCTATTCGGCTCTACCCGTACTCGTGTCATGGTGATACTAAGAAGGAAGCATTCGTATTCTGCAACGACCCTCGAAACCCATACTTTAAATTGACCGTTCGGGGTCGCGATTATTAATTCCGTGGTGATTTGTTTCTGAACCGGTATCCGACACCCCGGTGATGTAAAATATCCCGTTATCTACAATGACAGAGATTGACAGGGGGACGAAAATAGTGGGGCTCGCCCGGACCGAAACCCGAACCAGGCCGGATACTAACCGCAATAATGCGTCAACTTCATCTCTCAATATCGATGAGACCGGATGGAAGTGCAAAGGCGATCGCCCCTGTCTTTGCGTTTTCGTTTCCCATCCGGTTGTCTGCTTCACTATGGCCGCGAGCCGTGGAGTCAGTGTGCTCCGATCTGAAACGGCGCGGGCGGATTTGAGCGGCGCCCGGCCGCTCGGGTCGGACTGAGATTGCCGTACTCTTCACCTTCGACCTGTCCGCCCGGCCCTGCGACCCAATTGCGGAGCACACCGATCCCTATGGAATGTCCCGGTTCGCAAACTTCTCCCCGGAAGATCGCGCATTCGCTATTTTTTTGCCTTCTGCCCGCCGGCCTTACCTCCACTGCCGCCGGGTTTTCCTCCAGCGCCGGGTTTAGCCCCGCCGCTGGGTTTAGCTCCACCAGCAGGCTTGGCTCCACCGCTGGGTTTAGCCCCAACGCCGGGTTTAGCCCCACCACTAGGTTTAGCACCGCCACTAGGTTTAGCCCCGACGCCTGCTTTTTCTCCGCCACCGGGTTTAGCTCCGGCGCCTGGCTTGGCTCCACCGCTGGGTTTAGCCCCGACGCCTGCTTTTTCTCCGCCACCGGGTTTAGCTCCGGCGCCCGGCTTGGCTCCGCCGCCGGCCGGTTTAACTGCTTCTCCGCCAACTTTGCCTTTGGCGCCGCCTGCTCCTGGTTTTTCGGCTCCGGCGCCCGGCTTGGCCACACCCTTTTGACCTGCGCCGGCAGGACCTGCCCCTTTAGTCTTTGCGCTGGCCTTGGCCGCGGCTGCTGCCTTTCCTGTGCCGATCTGGCCTTTTGACGCTGCCTGACTGAGGCTGGTGGTTTGCGAGTTCCTGATATTATTGATGGTGGTGTTATTCGTGGTATTGATATTGACATTCCGATTACTGTTTACATTTACATTACCATTGGCCCAGCCCCACTGACCCCAACCCGAGCCCCAGACAGGCCCGACGGCTACAGATCCAAAAAAGCCCACCCCAACTCCGACTCCAACCGCCACCCCCGGCCAAACGGGGGCATAAACGGCGGGAGGCGTAGGCCACCACCAGGAACCGTACGCCACAACGGGATTGTAGCGGGGAATAAAGACAACCTGCGGATTCACCGGCTCGATCTCGACAATGCCGCCTTTCACGACAACCCTCTGTTCCGGCGTGCTCTTGAGGTTCCCCGCCGCTGCGGCCTTCGCCCGCAGTTTCTGAACCGTGTCCATCACAGCGGCCTGCTGGCCGAGGAAAGCTTCACCCAACCTCGCCGTCCAATCGGGCTGTTCCGCCATCATGGCAAGCACTTGCGGGAAAGGCGCCAGCGCCTTCACGCTAAGGTCCCAACTCATCCTGTCCAGGGCCGCGTTTAACGCCTCCCCCTTGAGGGTCGGGTTTTGTTTCAACCAGCCGTCTGCTTCCGTGACCTGATCCGGAAAACTCGCCGCTATGAGTACCTGGGCAAGCAGAGAATCAGGATAGAGCGCAATCGGCGCAAGCATCTCGTCAAGCTCTTGCTGGCTGAATGTGACGGGAGTTTGGGCATCCTGCGCAAAGGCTCCCCAGGGAACCATCACGAGACCAACCAACGCCATCAGGATTCCCATGAAAAAAATGTTTCGTTTCATCGTTCCGCCTCCTTTGATTTAAATTGTTAGAGTCAAACCAACATTTCACGGAATAACACATCAATCCGTACACTATGCATCCGAACCGCGTCCTTGCTGTCCGGTCTGAATTGAGCCTCGAAGTTTATCAGGCTGATTGCCCGTTCCGAATGTATGTCACGGCAGATTAAGCTTCTCTTCTTTCGAAAACAACGAGTTGATCGCCTAGAGGCGGCATCAGCTTCTTGCTGTCAAACAACACTTTGATTTTCCTAAGAATCTGACCAGCCACACCATCATGGTCGGCGGTCTTGACCCACGCCTGCACCCCGATCTTGACGCTTGTTTCGGTAAACTTGGCCACACCAATAGACGGAGCGGGAACTTTCAGGATTCGTTCGTCACTGTCCAGAATCTCCTTGAGAAGTCCTTCGATTTTCACAATATCATCCTTGTAATTGAACGCCACCTGAAGGTCCACAAGGCAAGTGGGCTCTGAGCTGTGATTGGTGATGTTTCCTCCGCCGACCTTCGAATTTGGAATGATGATTATCTTGTTGTCGGGACTCTTCAGAGTCGTGGTGAAAATCTCGATTTTCTCGACGACCCCGCTCGCTCCCCCGGCTTCGATGAAGTCGCCGATTTTAAAAGGTTTGAAAATTATCATCAATACGCCCGCGGCAAAGTTTGAGAGGGAGCCTTGAAGGGCTAAGCCCACAGCCAACCCCGCTGCGCCCAGGATAGCTATGAAGGAGGTCGTCTGTATGCCCAACTGCCCAAGGGCGGCAAGGATTATGAAGGCCATCAGGGCAACGTAGGAAAGGCTCGCGACAAAAGAAACAAGGGTCGTGTCCACATTCGTTCTCAACATGACATTCTGAATGACCTTGCGAACGATCTGCGCAGCCCAGCGGCCTATGAACAGAATGAGTACGGCTGCAATTACATTCAGTCCGTAAACGGCTATCAGTTCCTGGCATCTGGTAAGAATCTGCTGCAACATGGTTGCCTCCTCGTCAGGTTTGCGGAACTCCCAAGTGACGCTCCGGATCGCCGGCGATTGATTCATCGGCTGGTGACTCGGAGCGGTCGGTGGGGACTCTCACTTGAGGAGCCTCATGAAAGAACCGGTATGTCACCGAATGCAAGCGCAGGCTGAGATGCGCAGGACAGAATAATAACGAACATAATCCCCAGTGCTCTTTTCACTCTCCTCCTCCCCTTTTTGCGGGCTTGAATCGTTTGATTCCGGCGGCTGGCGCTTCATGGAATATCCCTTAGTTTCACGCTACCTGAAAAGTTGGCTGCTTTCAAGAATTAAATTCTGCTGTTTGCCTTTCTCGCTGATAGTTCTACCCGCTTTGAACTCGACGGATTTTGACCTCAGAATCCTCATGTCGGTAATTTTCTAACCGGAAGCGGAGTTTTTTCTTGACTCAGCTATAGAATAGCTATAAAGTAGCGCCGTTATGTAAAATTTGACATAACGCGATCCGATCTCCTAATGAGGCTTGACAACCTTTACGAGGTCCTTGGCTATGATAGATCTTGATGAGGCACGCAACCGGATTCTGGAAGCCGCTCCCGTCCTGGGACGCGAAAGCGTCCACATCCTCGAGTCCTTGAGAAGGGTCCTTGCCGAGGATATCGTGGCAATGGAGGATCTCCCCGCAAGGGACATGTCCGCAATGGACGGCTACGCTGTGCGCCACGCATCCCTCCATGGTGTTTGCGGGCGAAATCCGGCGCGCCTCAGGATCGTCGGGGAATCAGCGGCCGGAAGGCCCTGTGGTGTGAGTGTGGCGCAAGGTGAAGCGGTGCGGATAATGACCGGAGCTTTGGTGCCCGAAGGCGCGGATACCGTCGTAAGGCTGGAGGGTGCGGAGGAAGACGGCGGCTGGTGCATATGCGCCAATGATCCGGGACCCGGAGACGGCATTCGTTTTCGCGGAGAATCTCTGAGCAAAGGTCAGGTGGTCCTGCGCGCGGGAGACCTCGTCGGCCCTGTGGAGGTGGGAGTGCTGGCGACACTCAGGCGCGCCTGTGTGCACGTTTATCAGAAGCCCCTTGTGGCGATTTTTTCTACCGGTGATGAGCTTACCGACTTTCATGAACCCCCCTCGCCCTGCAAGATCATGTGCTCGAACCTTTACGCCCTGGCCGCGCAGGTCCTGGAAGCCGGCGCGGTGCCCCTTTGTCTAGGCGTGGCGCGAGACGACCCCAAAGCCCAGCAGTCGTTGCTCGCTCAAGGGCTCCGGGCCGATGTCGTCATAACCTCGGGCGGACTGTCCAAAGGCAAGTACGATCTGGTCCGCAGCTCTTTCGCTTCTTTGGGGGTGGACATGAAGTTTTCCAGCATACTCCTTAAGCCCGGAAAACCGTTGATATTCGGCACGATAGGCCGAAAGCTCATTTTTGGATTGCCCGGAAGCCCTTCGGCTGTGATGCTCTCGTTCGATCAATTCATAAAACCCGCAATTCTCAAAATGATGGGCTGCCCCGGCCTGTCCCATGCCCCCCGGGGCGAATCTCACTGGCGCGATCTGAACGGCCCGTCATTCCTTATCGACTCGTTTGCGCCCGGGCACACGACTCCCAGCGGAATCCAAAGAGCGTCTTTGGTTCCTATGGGAAGACCTTCGCCCTTAAACGGCAAAAGTGGCCGCGAACAGGCGGGGCCGCCCGGCGCCGAGCTTACCCGCACAGACGATCCCGCTCATTGAAACGTCACGGAATATGAAAGATCCAATACGCTCAGGTGGTGCAGCATGAGATACGCTGAAACAGGGTACAATCTGGAAGTTGATCTTGCGACGGGAAACATTACACGGGTTGAAACCGACCCGAAATTGCTCGAACTTCATCTGGGAGGCCTTGGCACCAGCGTCAAGATACACTGGGACAGGGTCCCCCCTGAAACTAAACCGTTCGATCCCGGAAATCTTCTGATTTTCAGCGCCGGTCTTCTATGCGGCACGCCTGCTTTCAGTTGTAATCGAACTATCGTCACCACCCTTTCTCCTCAGTCCCATTTGTTGGCATATCCGATGATGGGGGGATTTTGGGCGGCGGAGTTGAAATATGCCGGCTATGACAAGGTGATCTTCCGCAATAAGTCCCCCGATCTGGTTTATCTGTGGATACACAACGACAAAGTGGAAATACGCGACGCCTCCCATTTGAAGGGTAAGGGCGCTCTGGAAACCCAGGACCTCATACGAAGCGAGCTCAATGAACCAAGGGCGCAGGTGGCCGCTATCGGCATGGCGGGCGAAAATCGGGTCTTCACGGCCTCTATCGAACAAGCCCGCTCGAGCGCCAGCAGGCTCGGCGGGGGCGCCGTCATGGGCGACAAAAGGCTAAAGGCCGTGGCCGTTCGCGGAACAAAGGACATCAATCTCGCGCGTGGCGCTCAGTTTATGGAACATATGAAGGATATCAAGGAATATATCAAGTTTCGAAACGCAAATCCCATTCCGGATGTAATGACCATTTTATCCGGTATCGGCTCGCCGCAGGAAATGGTCCACACCGACGAAGAGTGGCACACGGAAAATTTCATGTGGGGAAACGCCCGCACTCGCAGAAGAGGCTTCTGGACCGAAGAAATCAATGACTCCTGGTCCAGGACCCAGTTGGAAGCCATAAAGCGGCTGATAAGTTGCTTTAACTGTCCGCAGCATTGCGGGGCGCTAATTTCCCATAAGGATGTTCCAAGATACATGGCCAAATGTTTCGGCAAACTCACCTATGCCATGGCCGCCTATGTGGACAACCTGGATTTTGCCTGGACTATCCTTCAACGTGCCACCGAGTACGGGGTGGACTCATTCTCGACCCCGCAAATTCTCGCCTTCGCCGTCGAACTCTATGAGGCCGGCATTCTCACTGACAAAGACTTTGAAGGATGCCCCTCCGATAAGGAAGGCAGGTTCTTCTGGCTGCTCGACAGGCTTGCGCGTCGGGAAGGAATTGGAGATGTTTTGGCCGACGGCACCTACTGGGGCGCACTCAGAATCGGCAATGGCGCGGAACAGTTTGCTCACAACCTGGTCAAGAAACATGAGCAGCTCCCTCTCAAACTGGGAATGCTCGATCCTCTCTACTTCCTCATGTATGCCACCAACGAAAAGATCAGCATTACGCAAATCGAAGGTAATTGGCCCCAGGGGGCCTTTGCCACAAAAGAGCAAAGAGAAAGGTTCGTAGAGGATTGGCCCCAGCTTCCTGATGAAAAGTTTAAGCAATACCTGCTTGACTGGGAAACGCGCGGGGAAAAGTCCATACCCTATTTCCCGACTCCCCAAATGTGCAGCGAAATTGTGGATTGGATGGAGATGCTGCACAATATCGATGATGCCCTCGGGTTTTGCGCCGGTATGGGGTCATTTTGCCTCAAGCCCCCATATCATATACACAATTACCCGAAACTGGTCTCGGCAGCCGCGGGAATGGATATGGATGAAGCCGGGCTAAAGAAAATAGTCAATAGGAGCCGCAACCTTCACAGGGCGTTTAATGTGGTAAGAGGCATGAGGAGAGCCGATGAAAAGCCGCCCGAAGACCATTGGAGACATAGATTCCCCGAACTCGAACAACAACTCCTCGATACGTACTACGAGTTCAAGGGATGGAATAATGACGGCATTCCCACAAAAGAAAGATTGGAGGAATTGAGCCTGGGTTATGTTGCTGAAGACCTGGAAAAAAGAGGAATATTAAAAGATGGCCAAGGTTAAAAAGAAAATCAAAACAGTCCGGATCGATGCCGATAAATGCAACGGATGCCGGGGCTGTGAGGTAATTTGCTCTACGGTTCACGCTACGCCCAAATACAGCTCCGTCAATCCGGCAAGGTCCCGTATTCAGGTCATTAGTCACCGCCTTAGGGACATATGGCTTCCGGTATTTGCGGGTGAGTATGCCGCAGCCGAATGTATGGGCCGGGATGTCTATGTGATTGACGGCAAGCAGTACGACGAGTGCAGCTTCTGCCGCGCGGCCTGCCCTTCCAGGGACATGTTCAAGGAACCTGATTCCGGCCTTCCCCTCAAATGCGATATGTGCGAAGGCGAAGAAAAGCCGCTCTGCGTGGAAGTCTGCCTCAATGACGTCCTCGTTTACAGCGAAAGAGAAGTGGAAGTGGAAGAAGAACCGGCGGCGGATAACCTGGAGATTGGGTTGAACTCGCTCATAGACACATATGGATTTCAAAAAGTAATGGATGCCTTTGTCCGAAAGTCAATAAAGAGAAATAGGGAATAAAGCGATGAGAAGAATTACGGAACATGTTAATCAATTGAAGCAAATGTATTCCATTGAAGACGGAAGGTTCCAGGGGAAAGGCGCCTGGAAGAAGTTCCCTTTCTTTTGGTTCCTCTTATTCATATCATACAAATGCACAAAAAGATGCCGATATTGTTATTCATTCAACCAGGTTGGCGATGATACTCAAATGGAAATGGATGACAATACCTTCGCAGGGTTATTGGAGTGGATTCCGGAAGTTTGGAAGTTAAATAATATCAAGGTGAATTCAATTGGCTTCCTCGGCGGTGAACCGTTGTTGAGAACGGATAGAATCAAAGAAATTATGGAAGCTGTATATAAATATACCGATGGAATGCAGGGATATGTCTATACAAACGGCGATTTGGTAGATTTGACAAATTGGGATGATCTTGAAGATATACAATGGATATACACGAATATTACTGATACCAGTATTGAAGAACTCGCGAGGCGAATGACCGTAATAAGTATAAGATCGAATGCTATTAATCAAACGATAGTGGCTACATTGGATAATTACAATTTGGATCGAGTTCTCGATATAACACGATTTGGAATTGAAAACGGTTATCGCTTAAGATATAATAGGGATTTATACAGAGGAATGGATGTTGAATATAAAGCAAGACTGTTAAAAAAATATCATCAGGTATGTGATCTATTGGAAAATTATATCGATAGTGAATTCGATGTCAACACCACATTCCTGATCGATATGCTGATCCCGTCCTGGGACCATGAAGTGTCTCCATATCCCTGCGGCAAAAGAATTGCTTGCGTGTATCCCGATGGAACCGTCGGTCCATGTATCAGAAACCACTTATGCAAAACCGGGACTATATTCGACGAAAATCCTCTGGAAAAAATACATAACTATCAATTCCATTTTGATGTAACCAACCCAAGCCTCCCTCCTGAATGTATGGAGTGCGAATGTAAAACCGTCTGCCAGGGAGGCTGTCCGCACGATAAAATGGTGCTGACCGGCAGCGCCTCCGCTAAATCCGTTATGTGTGATATACATAAGGAAATTATACCGAGATTACGATATTTGGCCCTATTACAGGAGAACCCGCCTCTCAAGTACAGTCCACGGTTATGCGAGCCGTTCTGATGAAGAACTACATCTCGTTACGGTCATCATAGGCCATCAATACCCCTCCTATCGAAGATATCCTCGGCTTCTATTCGTCCCCTGTCTCTTGGAAGGCATCTGAAAGCAGGTTCTTGGCCTGGTTAACCCAGTCGCCCTCAAGGAGGCGGTTGGCGAACCGGCCCAAGGCGGAGGAGACTTCCTCGATTTTGTCCTCACCCAGTTGGGCCAGATCTTCGTATGTCCGGATGCCCATATTTTTCAAGGCGCTTTCAAAGGCGGGGCCAATGCCGCTTATTTTCTTGAAGTCGTCACCCCACTCCTGGAGCCGGTCAACAAGGCTCGATCCTCCCAAGGCCTCGTACATATTGACAACGAGGTTGGTTGGTACTCCGACCTGGCGTGCTAACTCCTTGAGGTCGATCTCCCCCTTCCATTTGATTTTATCCTGGATCGCGTCCTTGAGATAGGTAGCCAACCAGTCTGAGGCCAACCAGACTTCATCAAGGATTCCTTTCTCGCCGTAGAGTTGCTCGCAAATACCTGTTAAATTCCAACTTGTCCAAGGGCTATCCACGTACAGCCTTGTGGCGATGCACTCAACCAGCCCTTTCTCAGGGACCAACTCGGGGTACTCATTGCTGAGGCGCAGTACTGCCTCCAACCCGGGACGCAGCATAGGCGGCTGGTCGAAAGGCCTAAGGGGCAACGCCCGACCCAGGCGCTCGCACGCCATTATCTCCAAGGCTTGGAAATCGGGGGAACTGGACACCAGCTCTTTCAAGTTCTGGATCACCATCCAAAGATAACTCTCATC
Source organism: Syntrophobacteraceae bacterium (assembly GCA_035624985.1). GTDB lineage: Bacteria > Desulfobacterota > Syntrophobacteria > Syntrophobacterales > Syntrophobacteraceae > SbD1. Next base: position 9,833 of record DASPQK010000347.1, read on the forward strand.
GAGACTTTTTTGCCGCAACAGAAGGTGGGCGCCCAGAAAACCCAACATGGGATCCTCGAACTTGCCGATGAGCAATTTGTTCATGGCATCTTCAGGGAAAAAGTCACCCCCTTGCTGCAGGGTCGTCAAGGCGGCATCCGCCACCTGGGTGAAACGATCTTGGGGGCTAAAAGCGAAATTGATGCTCGGCAGAAATATCTTGGCGGTCTCGAACCTGAGGCCTCTGTTATAGACGAGGAAAACTTGGGTATTCAGTTCTGGATAGACATAAAGGGGCACTTCTCGGGGCTCCTCACCTTCGTGCCTCAAAATGTAGAGGCCTCGTTCCGCACGGGCCGAAAACGCGAGGAAGCCCTGGTCGTCCTTGATTGAGTCACCGGTGGCGAAATCGGAGAGCAATTCCCCTTGAGAGTTCAGCAATCGGAGATTTGCCCCAAGATTCTCATCCCGATATTGTTCCTGACTAGGTGTCCGGAGAAAAAGAAAGAGCCGTCCCATGGACTCGTTCGGGTCGCCAATGGGGGGGCGAGTGTCCGTCAGGCTCCACTTTATGGACGGGTTAGCATAGTATTCATGGGTGGTTGCAGTGTCGAAGACCGGAGTAGCTGAGACTCGCAAAGGCTCTTGGATCGTCTCTCGAGTGTCGGCCTCATGCCGGATGACCTTTTCCCAATGCATGCCAGCCCGCTCCGCCCGAACCGTGTAAAGCCCGCGGGGGAGTTCCAGACCCACCTCCCCTTGTCCCGCTTTTAGGAACTCATCCCAGCCGTCGTACACCGTGATCTTTGTATCGAAGGACTGCTCGCCTTGATGGTTGACGACAGCTATATGGAAACGACCTTTCAGACTCTCTTTTTTCTCAGAACTCGACACGAAACTCTCCTTCCGTCGCTTGCAGAATGACGGACAGCGTCTCCCCTGTACCCTGGTCAGTCAGGAGATAGCTGCCTATGGGTAAGGTTTTCACCCAGTCGGCGGACGTCGTCTCCTCCTCGCAGATCACTTCCAGCGTAGGCCCCTCCAGCTTGATGGGTCCCTGGCGCTTCGGCGTAAAAACGAACTTAACGTCCACGTCGGCTCTCCGCGGAGCTGTCCCGAACACGGGTTCACCGGGGTCTCCCGGAGGAACGGAGAAGGGCACAATTCTCGGCTTCTGCATATGCTGATGCCTTTTGGCGATGCGGGGAACGACCTTGTCCAGGTAAGACCAAAGACTGGAGGCAGCGACTCCCCCTTCGGGCCGGGCCGCCCCACCCTTGAGGGCTGCCAGGAGCGCTTCGGTGAAGTGGCCGTGCACAATGGGCTCATCGTCCTCGACCAGGGGCGGCAGTCCTCCCTCGAAGGCCTCCGACTGGAATTCGGTCGCATAGGCCAAAAACACCTGGGTCCTGCCAGCTTCGTCTCGGGGCATAGGGCAGGTGAGCTCGCTCTCCTGGGCCCTGGCGTTGATCTTGCGCGACCGGCAGCAGTCCAGCAGGATCACCACCTCACCGAAGGGCAAGCACTCCTGCACCAGATTCAGGTACTTTCTGAAACTGAGCGCGGCCGCTTCCCGATTCCTGGCCCAATTGGCCATGCATAGGGCCACATCGTCCGGCCCAATAGCCTGGCCGTGGCCGCTGAAATAGAAATAGAAGCGACGGGGCTGCACTCCCCTTTTACGGGCTTGTTCCGCCTGCTCCCAGATCTGGGTGAGCGCGTCGTCAATCTTGTCTTTTCTAGGTTGGGGCGGATTCACGGTATCCAGTGAAGAAAGGATGAGATGGCAGTGCTCAGGCGGCAGGCCTCCCCCCCGGGTTTTGTCGGTGAGCCATTCGAACATCATCTGAGCGTCCCGAATGGCCCCCTTCAAAGGCCGCCCTTTGGTCCCGTAAAGGGGATAATGATTGATGCCTATCACTAAAGCGAAATCTCCGGGTTCCTCAGGCATGGCGAATTCACCCTCCTATGATAGCTTGTAGGCTCTCTTGTGTTTGGCGGTCATCGTCAAAATCACCGTGCCGTTGTGAAGCAGAATTGAGCCCTGGGTCAGCGCCTTCCGTCCTTGAGAGCACAAGGCGGTTTTTCCCTGTTTCTCGGAGAAACCGACTCACCTCTATGAGGACGTGGGTATCGTAGGGCTTGGCTCCGCGGGTGTGCACTTCCATGCCGGCCAAAGGTTCGTCCGCTTCTTTTTCCAGGACACCGGAAATCAGGTACAAGAGGGAGCGAGGGTAGACGAGCGGTACCAAGTGGTCCGCGGTCTCCAGGGCGTCGCTCATGGTGAACATGCGAAAGGAACTGAATCGTTCGCGGTGGGAGACCACCTGCTCGAAGAAAAGCTGGACCGTGCAGGCTGGCGCAAGAAAAGCAAGATTGCGGAAGGTAAGCTCCGGATGGCGCCCTGCCGTAGCTTCAAGTAAGTGACAGATGGCTATACTGCCGGCGCTGTGCCCCACAAGGTCAATGATCGCGCCCGGTCGAACTTGCTTCCAGGCCGACAATTTCTCCAGGAAATAGGTTCCGATGTGGCTGTCTTCGTCCAGAAACGGGCCATTGGCCTCCCACATCTCAGTCGCTCTGTCTTTTATACCTCTCCAGACCCATGCACCAAAATCCGCTATGTAGAGACTACGGAGGATTTCCTCCACAACGGTGGGATAGAATCCGTGGTCCCGCTGCCTCATGAATCGCTTGGCCACCTCAATGACCACCTCGGCCATCTTTTTGGCCAGCAGCGCGAGATTGATGATGCCCTTCCCTCCGCTGGGGTTGATTTCCACCGCCACCTCGGGGTTCAGCTCCTTGGTTTCGGTGACTTCCTCCCGTATGATAGTCTGAAGATCAGGGTCGGCGTCCAATTCCACCTCAAACTCCACCTGTATATCGCTCTGCAGCCTGGGCAAATCCTCCTCAGTGAAGTTTCGGGCTTCACCCCGAGCTCCTTCATCCAGTCCTCGAAAGCAGACGGGTTGTTGCAACTCCGCCTCGATCTCCCCGATAGTCATGCCCTCCCCATGCCCCCGCCCCCCGAAGGCGCTTGCCAGCCGCTTAGTGGCTTGGCGCAGTATGAAGCGCATCATTCTCTGAAAGAGCTGGGTTTGATAAATCGAGTTGAGACGCTGCGTCAGGGTCTCTAAAAACCCCGTTTCCCAGACAAAGGTGACTGGGTGGGCGTGATCTTTGAAGACCCCCCACATTTTTTCGGCAATTTTCAGGCCCATTCCTTCCTTGACCAATCCGCCATGGAAAAACACAACCAAGCGCTGGGTTCCTGTGTTGGTCAGATGCTGGAACAAGCTATCGATGTGCTCTGGCTCGGACTTTAGTTGGCCGCTTTTTCTGAACGTGCCGTGGGGGCCGACATTGACATAGTGAAGCTGGCTGAATTCACCCATAGTCTCTTCTCCTCAAAGATAGCCGGCCGCATCAGCGGCAAGACGTTCCTTTGCGGACGATGAGCTGCTGAAAAGTCGCTTCTTTATATCTTAACCGGAATAATGCGCCAACTTCAGCGCCAAGCATCCCAACCGCACTTTGGGTCGGGTCTTTGCCTGAAAAAACTTCGGTTGCTCGCCTGAGACTCGAAAAAGTATACAATCGCGGGTTGGAATACGCAAGCTATACGTTGATCAGCTATACGTCGATGGGACCGGTTTTTGCGTGCTCAGAACGCACCTCCATTCCCGGAGTTTTCTATAACCCGCCCCCCGCCTGTCCGGCCCGAGCAGTTAAGGCAACGATGCTAAGCAAAATGCTCTCATGTTGGCCTTTAACTTTTATCTTCTTCGTGGCTCTTCCTGACCTTCGTGGTGGTCCCTCGTCCCCGCCGTTTTTGTTCAACCGCAAAGGGTGTCACTCATCACTTATCACTCGTCACTCATTATTCATCATTCATCATTCAATATTCTACATTTTACATTCTACATTCTACATTTGTTATTCAACGGGGTCGGGGCCCAATGCCGTTAACCGCCTCATCCGCTTCTTACTCTCCGCTTTTTACTTGCGCATTCTACTGGGAAACTGTACACTCCGAAAAGTTCCGGCGTGCGGCAAAGGCTTTTTGGACAAAAACCCGATCTCAACGCGCAGTTCGGACCAAGAGCGCAGAAGCTGATGCATGGTTCGGGTCAAAATCGCGCATAGGAGTCAAAGAACACATAATAGAACCGATATGCTCGATGTTGCCTCAAGGTTGCCGCGCGGGTCGCCAATGGCGCTGCGGGAGGGGAATCTAAAACTTGGTTTTTCATCACAGGGCATTTCCACACTAAATTCATTATGAAAGGAGAAGGATTATGAACAAGGCAAGGACTTCAGGACTCTTCGTTACGTCTGTTATCGCGCTTTTTGTCGTCGCCGGTCTGCTGTTGGGCTTTGGAGGCGGTGTCGCAAACGCAACTGGTCTTGTTTATGAACTTGACACTGCCGCCGTCGGCGTCGGAGATACAAAGCCTATGATAATAAATACCCCCTCGGCTGCGAATGGAGGCGATTTCTCAGTTCCCAAAGGAAAGTATGCGTATATCGATAGCGTCGTCATCTTTCCACAAAATCCGGGGACTGGTACGATTTACGTGACTCTTCTTCAGGGGACCTCCATCCGTGATGCCTGGGTAGTTCCCAACAATGTGCCGACTCAATTCTATTTCCCTGATGGCCTCGCCGTTCTAGGGGGCTCAAAGGGCACTACCCTGTCAATTAAGAATGGCTCTACCAGCAGCGGTCCGGTCCAAGTGCTCATGAATGTTTTTGGGGAATGGTAAGAGACTCGTTGACCGAAAAAAGCGGGGCGGCTGGCCCCGCTTTTTTTGCCCTGATCAAAGGACATTCGACCTGATTTGACTCTTTTCTTGCGATTTGACGAAGGGCACGTATTGTGCCTACGACGCGAAACAAAGGCTAATACGGTGTTGCGTTCAAGATTGGGCGGGGGTAAAGCCCGCCCCTCCGCAGGGGAGGGGGAGCGCAGCGCGGTATGCCCTCCCGGTCACATCAATCTTGAACTTGCTATAAAAACGGAATAGATCCGTCGGGGCTTGATCGGATCTATCAACAATCAACGGGCCGGCTGTATTGTCAACCGCCCGCTTCTCTTGGGGCCGGCCCCATAAGCGCTTAAATAAGGCGTCTATCCCATAGAGGGAGCAAAATTTACCCCCCTTTTTTTTAAAGGGGGGCGATTTATCCCCCCCTTTTCTAAAGGGGGGGAAGGGGGGATTTTCAACCACAACTCCGTTATATTATTTAAAAATCCCCCTTTGGAAAAGGGGGACTTTTCGGACTCTCCCCACTAGGCGCAAAGCCGCCGGTTATGGCTGATTTTCCTTATTTAAGCGCTTATGGGGGCCGGCTCTGCGCCAGTGATTTACTCAGGCGTCTATTCTGGGGGCCTTGCGGCAAATGCGTACCTGGACACTTTGCACGTGAAAACGGTATGGGCTGACCGGTCACCCTTCACTGCCTTAAAAACCTCGCCCTTATCCGTCCAATGTCCACCGTTGCGCGTTCGCCGTTCACGGTTCACGGTTTACGATTCACGGCCTTAGTCAGACACTGGGAAGCAAATAGAACGGCGTCTCATGCGCAGATGCCTGTTTTCATTGGGCGGCCGCTGGAAACGGGTCGAAGCGGCGAATTTGTATCACCCGTATTGGTCCAGCCCCCAAGGAGGAAAGAAATGAGATCCAAATGCCATGACGGCTCTATAGTCGCAGGCGCCCAGGCCGTGGCCGCAGCAGCCGCCCTGTTTTTCGGCATCTTCGTTCTCGGCCCCGGGGGGACGCACGCGTTCGCCCTGACCGACGCTATACCCCGATACAACCTTAATGCAAAGATCGAGCTAAAGCAGCCCGACGCCACCACCGTACCCAAAACCAGTTGGCCCTTGCTGCCTCATGAAACGCTCAGCGTGCCTCTCCCTGAAAAGCCGGGATGCTACCACCTTGTTGACGACTCTTGGCGCGAAATACCCTGCACCTCAAAGGAGGACATGAAGAAGCTCATCCCCCCGGTTGTAGCCGACACCATCGTGTCCACATCCCACACTTCCGGCAATAAACCCGTCACCACGCCCCTTCAGTGGGGCGCGGTCGCAACCGCGCTCAGCTATCCGCAGCAGTCCGGTATGACTTCGGACAGTTGGAGCATCCAAGGCAACTCCAATCAGTTTCCCTGTTCCGGTTGCACGAACGGCTCACCGTTCTCCAATAGCATGCCCGGGGATAAGGGATGGGTTCAGTTTGTATATCAGCAATCAGGAGATAATTACGGCGGGGACACCGTGCAGACTTCGCAGCTGTGCGTTTGGAACTTCGATCTTACCGCTGCGTGCAGGCAGGTAAGCTACGGGGTCTGCGTAGGCAACGGTTACAAATCTTACTGCGTCAGCCCTTTCAACACCGGTAATCTCTCTCCCCTCACCGGCCCGGGCTCGCCCAGCGGATTTTCTGAAGTGGTAGGCTACGTGCAATGTGGAAACAACCCGAAAGACCCGAACGTCGGCGCCAACGGGTGTACTCTGTGGATACTCGGATATCTGGCCAACGCCCAAAACCCGGGATGGTATGCCGCAGCGGCCCCGGACGAGTTGGGCCTGGCCGGGAACTGGAACAGCATAGGCGGCTCGCTGTACGGTATGGGCGGCGGCGCTGAGGCTGTCTTTTGCAACGCTGAATTGGCTACCACTGTTGTCGCCAACTCCTGCTTCACATCGACATCGCCGCCTTCCAACCCCAGCTCGATTTTTACGCCCACCCAGTGCGCGCCCGGTATAACCGCAGATGACCTGACCGCCACCCTCGCCAGCACGGGCGGCAACGGCACCGCTGAATACAACAATCTTACCTCCAGCGCTGCGACCTTCTCGTGCACGGAATACGATTGCCGGCTGGCGTGGTTGGGGTTGGAAACATCCGTCTGCAAATATACAACTCACACGATGGTCACTTCCAGCGAGAACCCCGCTCTTTACGGCGATTCGGTAACCTTGACCGCTGCTGTAACCTCGCCGGACGGCACTCCTGACGGCCAGGTGCAGTTCGAGGTGGACGGGAATGACTTCGGGCCGCTGGTATTCCTTTCCCAAGGCAGCGCCAAAATTCAGGAAACTTCCCTCTCTGTGGGAAATCACACCGTTAAGGCCTACTATCTCGGGACCAATCTGTTTGCGCAAAGCAGCGGCAGTCTCCAGGGCGGCCAGACCGTCTACAAGCTCCAGACCGCAACAAGAGTAAGTTCCAGCGAGAACCCCTCTTTTTACGGTGATCCGGTGACCTTGACCGCTGCTGTAACCTCGCCGGACGGCACTCCTACAGGAGGTGCGGTGCAGTTCCTGGTGGACGGCAATAACTTCGGGTCGCCTGTACCTCTTTCAGGAGGCAGCGCCATAATTACGGAAAATTCTTTAACCGCGGGAAACCACACCGTTACGGCCAACTACAGCGGGGATAAACTGTTTGCGCCAAGCAGCGGCGCTCTCCAAGGCAGCCAGACCGTCAACAAGCAGCAGACCACGACAAGTGTAAGTTCCACCGAGAACCCGTCTCACTATGGCGATACTGTTGTCTTAACGGTTGCTGTCAGCGATCGCGACAACACCGTTGCCGCAGGAACGGTGCAGTTGGTGGTGGAGGGGCAAAACTTCGGCTCCCCTGCAACTCTTTCCGGCGGCAGCGCCATAATTACGGAAGATAACTTCACTGCGGGAAACCACACCGTTACGGCCAAATACAGCGGTGACGGCAACCACAACCCAAGCAGCGGCGCTCTTCAAGGCGGCCAAACCGTCAAAAAGCAGCAGACCACTGTATCGGTAACATCCAGCGAGTTCCCGTCTTACTTTGGCAATACCGTCTTCTTCATGGCTGTTGTCAACAATCCCGACGGCAACTGGTGGGCCGGAGGAACGATGCAGTTCGTGGTGGACGGAAAAAACTTCGGCTCGCCCGTAACTTTTTCCGGAGTCGCCGTCAGTCGATCAATATCCTCGCTCTCGGTAGGAAATCACACCGTTGTGGCCAACTACGCCGGTGACGCCAACTACAACCCGAGCAGCGGCAGTCTCTTGGGCGGCCTGAACGTATTCAAGGCGG
>DASPQK010000348.1:0-14533 GCA_035624985.1 Syntrophobacteraceae bacterium
GCTCGCATTGCTCTCGATCCCCGCCTCAAGAATGCTGTTTACCGCTTCGGATACCGATTTCTCATCGGGTTCGCTCGTCCCCGCAGGGGCGGCTTCGCGCTCGATGGCGTGCACTATTTCGTGGAGATCGGTTTTCGAGCAGATGACCGGTCTGATTTTCCCAAAAGCCTTCTGAGCCGCATCGAGACTTTCGCGGTTCATGGGATCGACAAATGCGACCGTCACTTTCCCTTCTACACGCCCAACAGGCAAAAATTGGTGAACGGAGTACAATTTGGGTGGGACCCTTCTGAGCAGGCGTGTATTGAGCAGGGAGATTTCAAGCTCATAGTAGGGAAGCCCCAACTGATAGGAAAGCACCTCCATAAGGCTGGGTTCTTCAATGAAGCCGTTTTCGACCAGCACCTCACCAATTGTCTTCTTCACCCCTGATTGTTTCTGAAGACCAATTGCCCTGTCCAAGTCATCGTTCGTAATAAGTCCGAGTTCAACGAGGAACTCCCCAATCCTGAGCTCGATCTTGTTCCTGGAAAGAGTCTCTTCGAGCTGTTCGTGGGTGATAAATTTAAGTTCCTGCAAAACCTGGGCGAGCGTCCTGTCACCTGTCAGCTTGGAATGAACTCTTTTGGCGTAGTCCAACTTTTGCTCATCGAGATATCCTTTCTCGATGAGCGTCTTGTATATCACCCCGCTCTCCTCTTTGCTCTCGAAGGCCTGTTGAGGGCTGACTGTGCGGCCGGACTGCTCCCCCTCTTCATCAAGTTGCAGCAACACTCTTTGGTTTTCCACCGGTGAAGTTCCTTATAAATATGAAAAAAACCTGTGATCCTTATCCTTACAAGGACAAATCGGAATCTTCGATTAAAGACTTTAAAATATTCGGTCATACAGGGAAGTGGAGTAGAGCAACGGGAACGTGAATGGTTATAGTCTAATGTGCGAAATTGCGCTTAAAGCTCAAATATGTTATGGAACAAAGCCGGAAGGGTGGGAAAAGTGACAAGAACGCCTGAACAGCTTATTTCGTGCCGGGCTTCACCCAATATTGCGAAAGGGAATTGAACAGAATGGGAAATGTGCCGGAGGGGGAGACTTCCAGATAGAATCGGGGCTCTGTTGCAGCACTCTATGCGGGGTCTGCCCGTCGTCTTTATTATCAGCGCAGGTCTTCTGTGCTATAACCTCGGCGCTCGATACCTGTGGCAGGACGAGGCGAACACGGCCGTGCTGGCGGAGAGGATGATGTCTTATGGGAGACCCCTGGCATACGACGGCCGCAACTTCGTTTCCAGGGACTTCTACTTTCCCGAAGATGCCCGGAAACTTCCGACTGGGAATCCGGCTGAGGCAATTCGATATTCTGTTGAGCGTGGGGATTTCAAGGCCGATACGACCTGGATAGAACCGTGGGGACAATTCGTTGTAACCTGCGCTTCTCTTGCCCTTTTCATGCCTGGCACTGTCCAGGCCCGGCTTCCATTTGCTCTTGCCGACGCCCTGACTGCGGCGTTGCTTTATGCGGTGGTGCGTAAAAGGCTCGCATCACCGGTTGCGGCGATAGCCGCCGTAGCCCTGGTGCTGACGAATCCGTTCTGGGTCATGCACATGCGGCAGTGCCGCTACTACGCGTTGTCGTCTTTGTTCCTGCTGGCGACGCTTGAATCTTATCTGCGCTGGAGGGAGGGCAGGCGATGGGGCGGGCTGATTTTCGTCGGGGCCGCCTGGTTGTGGTTCCAAATGGATTATGGTTCCATGTGGCCCTTCATCGCAATTCTCGGACTTCACGCCGTTATAACCAACGCCCGCCGTCTTAAGGAGACGGGCCTGGTATTTGCGGGCTTTTGCGCTGTGACCGCACCTTTCTGCCTTTATTACGAGTTAGCAGGCAGGACCAAGCACATGGCAACTCTATGGTCCAGCTCGATCTGGAGCATGCTGTTCGAGCTTAATCAATTTCAACTTCCTCTGCTTATTATTCCGGGGGTGCTTTACCTCTTGTACGTAGAACTCACAGGCCGCTCCAATGCCAAATCGCTTCCCTTGGTCGGACTGTCTCTTGCAATCGTTGGCCCTCTGACAATATGGATGGCCCTGGCCGGTCCGTTTCCATTCTACCGTTATCTCGTACCAGCCACCACTCTCTCAGCAATTGTAACGGCGTATGCACTCGTTGAAGCGGCGCGACTCCTTCCCCGCGCAAAGGATATCCGGTGGCTTGTTCCATGCGTCGTTGGAGCCGCAACGCTTCTTTTGCTGATCACCAACCTGGCCTCCTGGCCTGGAGCACTTCTTTTTCCTGAGCAATACCGTCTGGAGTATTACCTTTCATCGGTGGTGAGGCCTGAAATCCGGCTTCTCATCGCCGACCTCACAAACAGCGGACAAAACGACCCCAACCGCGCTACAGTGGAGTTCCTTCGCCAACGTTTGAAACCGCACGATGAAATACTATGCAACTATGAAGACAAGCCCTTGATGTTTTATCTTCCCAACCAGGTCCGGGGCGGCATTTCCTGCTTTCGGATAACAGATTCGGGCAATGTGCGGTTTGCCGTCTACAGGCGTAGCGTGGGCTTTAGCCATGCCTCTGTCTACTTGCGGCAGCTTCGCCAAAGCAGATGGCGCCCCTATGATATTGGCGCCCCGGACATAGCCTACGGTAACTGCCCGGACCCCCGGTTTCACTATTTGCTTTTTTCGGACGGTGCACCGCCTCTGATAATCCTGGAGCGCCTCTCGCAGTGAAGAAGCCATCCACCTGGCAGCATTTTTGGCGCATGCAAAAGGACGCAACCGAAGTGTTCAGAGACAAGAAGGTCATCGTGGTCATGCCGGCCTACAATGCCGAGAAGACTCTCAGGCAAACCCATTCGGAAGTGCTCGCCCAGGACTATGTCGATTTGGTCATCATCGTCGATGATGTCAGTCATGACAGTACCATCGAGATCGCAAGAGGCCTTGCGAAGACCGTTGTGCATGCTCACGAGAGCAACAGGGGATACGGCGGCAACCAGAAAACGTGCTACGGGCGCGCGCTGGAGGAAGGAGCAGACATCGTCATCATGGTGCATCCCGACTACCAGTACACCCCCAGACTCATTCCCGCTTTCGTTTCGATGATCGGAAACGGCCTCTACCATTGCGTCCTTGGGTCGAGGATCCTCGGCGGCTATGCTCTCAAAGGAGGCATGCCCCTGTGGCGATATGTCTCCAACAGGGCGCTCACCTTTGCCGAGAACCTCCTTATGGGCGCAAAGCTCTCAGAGTATCATACGGGCTACCGGGGCTTTTCACGTGAGTTGCTCGAAAAAGTCCCTTTCAATACGAACTCGGACGATTTTGTTTTCGACAACCAGATGATCGCCCAGATCCTCTGGCTTGGATACACTGTGGCGGAAGTAAGCTGCCCGACCAGGTATCTTAGTGAAGCATCGTCAATAAACTTCAGGCGAAGTGTTGCATATGGGATCGGCTGTCTCAAAACGGCATGTGAGTATCGCCTGGCGAAAATGAAGCTCATTGAGTCCAGGCTTTTCCCCAGGATGACGGTCGATTTTGTTGAATTTAGATAGATATTTTTTCACATAATTGAATGGTGGAACCCGGCAAAATAATGAAGATCGGTCGAGAAAGCGTCCCTTTAAAACTGCTGATCCTGCTGGCTATGGCCGGGATTTTGATCGCTCTGGCGGAATTTTCTCCTATAAAAGCCTACCTTAGCCCCGATCGGTTCCAAAGAATCATCGCCGAGGCCGGTCTGATAGGTCCGGCTCTTCTTCTGGTGTTGTGCGCGGTCGGCACGTGTTTCTTCATTCCGGGGACTGTTTTCGTAGGGGTCGGCGCAGCCATGTTCGGGCCTTTCCTGGGCTTTGCCTGCGTGTGGCCGGGCACCATTGCCGGGGCCGTGCTTTCCTGGTTTGCCGCCCGCAGGCTTGGAAGGAAGTTTGTATGTTCTCTTATCGGAAACAGGCTCATGAAGTTTGACGATCTGCTCGAACGCAATGGCTTCAAAGCCGTCCTCCTTCTCCGGCTGATGTTTGTACCCCTCGTGCTTATCAACTACGGCGTGGGACTGACGAAAGTCCGCTTCAGGGACTATTTTTTCGCTACCGCCCTGGGAGAAGCCGCAACCATTTTTGCTGTCACTTTCTTCATCGGTGAAATCAGGGAAATTTGGATTTCGCAAGATCCGGGCCGGCTGCTTTCCACCAGGATGGCCCTTTCCCTGGGGACCCTGATAGCCCTGGCATCCGTTGCCAAACTGATCCGTAAAAGATACCGCAAATACGATTGGCAATGAAAAATCAAAATTTGGAAATCGGGAATCAGCAATTGGCAATCAGGAATCGAGACCCCCTTTCCATGTTATCCTTGGCTGTCCTGGCCTCAGCCATCACTTGTGTCATAATTCTTCGATTTCAAGCCGCGCCGGCCCCACTGGAGCGAGATGAAGGCGAATACGCCCTCATGGGCCAGCTCATCCTGGATGGGATACCGCCTTACAGCGAGGCGGCAAATATGAAGCTGCCCGGCATATATTACGCCTACTCCGCAATTCTGGCCTTATTTGGGCAAACGGCCTCCGGCATCCGCATGGGCCTTGTGGCGGTGAATCTGTTCTCGACCGTTTTGCTCTTCCTGCTTGCCTTGCCCATGCTGGGCGCCGCAGGCGCGGCTCTGGCCGGGGCAGCCTTTATTGTCGCCTCGGCCGGCACTTCCGTACTTGGTCTCTTTGCGCATGCAACTCAGTTTGTGGTAATGTTCGCACTTGCCGGCATATGGCTGCTCCTGCGGGCTTTGAAATCCTCAAGACCGGGGATGACGCTTTTGTGGGGTTCCGGTCTTTGCCTGGGGCTGGCGCTGCTCATGAAGCAGTCCGGGGTCTTCTTCGCGCTGTTTGCTTTAAATTGGGTAGTGTATGCGGCATTTCGAAGCCGACCCGTTGTTTGGAATCGTTTTCTGCTCCAAACCGGGTCCCTGGCCGCCGGAATCGTTTTGCCCTACGCGGTGGTTCTTGCGCTGATGGCTTACCAGGGAGTGCTGGACAGGTTCTGGTTCTGGACGGTTGACTACGCTCGATCCTACGCGTCCGAGCTGGACTTCAATACCGGCATCCAACTCCTTCGCCCCGCTATCGTAAGCATCATCGAGAACAACCCTGTCATTTGGGCGTTAGGCTTTGGAGGCATGATCGGTGTATGGTTTACTGGGTCCGGGCGAAAGGTTGCACCTTTTCTCCTGGCTTTTTTCCTGTTCTCATTTCTCTCGGTGTGTCCCGGTTTTTTCTTTCGACAGCACTATTTTGTGCAGTTCCTGCCGGCAGCCTCGCTTTACGCAGGAGCTGCCGCACTGGTGATCGAGGAGGTTGCCGCCAAATATACTGTGAGGTCCAAAGCCGTCCAGTTTGGGATGCTTGTTGCTGTGACGGCATTTTCGCTGACCGGGGTCTTTTCCATGCAGCGTGTGCTTATGGCTTTGACGCCGGACGAATTCAGTCGCTCGGTTTACGGCGGCAACCCATTTCCGGAGTCTGTAAAGGTTGCGGAGTTTATCAGGAAGAACACCAAACCCCAAGATCGTATAGCGGTCCTTGGATCTGAGCCTCAGATATGCTTCTATGCCCATCGCAGGCCTGCTACGGAACACATTTATATGTACGGGTTGATGGAACCCCGGCCCTTCGCGCTTCGCATGCAGGAAGAGTTGATCGCCCAGGTGGAGAAAAACGAGCCGCCATTTTTGGTGCTCGCAACAGCCTCGACTTCCTGGCTTCAGCGACCTGAATCAGAAAAGAAGTTGTTCTTCTGGATGAGAGATTACATTAACAATTATTATCAGCCGGTTATTGTCGCCGCTATCTATTCCGACCGCACCCTGTGGCTGATGGATAAGGAAGCCCAATCTTTTCCTTCAGGGCGTGGATTGAGCCAGTTGATAGTATTTAAGCGGAAAGTCAGCCTTGGACCTTGATTTTACAGACGAGGTGTTGAAAATTTATTGTAAGAGTTTAAGGACTTGCTTCGGACTTGGGGGGTTGAGTGGTTATCTCTTTAATTGGAATGTCGGGGTCGGGAAAGTCATACTGGGCTGAAAAACTCGCCAGGCGCGGATTTAAGCGGTTTTGCTTCGACGCTCTTATTACCGACAGACTCTCCAATGAACTAAGAAGGGAAAACAATAGAAGCCTGACCCTCGGCGAATGGATGGGTTTCCCCTTTCAGGACGGCTACCTGGAGAAGGAAAAACTATATCTTTTCCATGAAAAACAGCTCATGGCCGAGATTCTCGACTGGATCGCTGAAAACGGTTGTGCCGGACCGGACAAAAATATAGTGCTCGATACTACTGGAAGCGTTATCTACACGGGCGACGATCTTCTGGACAGACTCAGGTCTTTGACGACGATCGTATATTTTGCCGTTCCCGCAGTAATCAGGGAGGCAATGCTTCGGCAATATCTGTCAAATCCACGGCCTGTGCTGTGGAGAGGGCTTTTCAGGATCGACCCCGGAGAAACTGTCGATGAAGCCCTCGTTCGCTCTTATAATGCGCTGCTCGATTCGCGCGAGGCCCTGTACCGAGCCTTGGCGGACATAGAAATAGACTACTTCAAGCGAAACAGTCCCGATTTCAGAATTTCGGACTTTCTGGAAATTGTGGCAAACCCTGTTAAGAAATGACACGATTGTATACACCCGGAAAAATAAGGGCCGTTGTCTTCCACCAGGGGGCGCTCGGCGATTTTCTCCTGGCAGCTTCGGTCATAGATGAGCTTTCTGAGAGGCATTGTCCCGCGCGTATCGACTTCTGGTCAAAGCCGGAGCATGTGTCTCTGCTGAGAGGAAAGAGTTACCTGGGCGAGACCTATTCCCCTGACACCGCTCTCGTTGCCTGCCTCCTGCACGACAGCCTGTGGCAGGCTACAGTCCTTCCCGATTTCCTGCTCGAGGCCGATCGCCTTTTCATCTTCGGCCAGACCGGATCCCGCCTTTTGGCCCAAAGGCTTTCAGAGCGCCTTGAAGCCAGTGTAAGCTGGATACAATCTTTTCCTGCATCAAAAGATGCTCATATTCATGTTTCGGATTTTCTGCGCAATCAATTGAACAATCTTGGCCTGCCGATTCACGGCAAGCCCATTACCCTGTCGCCTCCTGTTTCAGAAAAAGAGGCCGCATGGGACCTCCTTCGCCAATACGGGATAAGTTCCAAGCCGGTTTTCGTTCATCCGGGGAGCGGAAGCAGAGCCAAGGTCTGGCCGCTAAGGAACTGGCACGGCCTGCTCGACTGGCTCGGCCGGGAATTGCCGGCTCAAACGCTCCTTTCCGTCGGACCTGCTGATGAATATCTGGATGAATTTTCGGCGGCCATGCGGCAAGCCGGCATCCCGATCATAAGTGGGCTGACCCCTTTGAGGCTCTGCGCCCTGCTCTCATTGTGCCGCCTCTACATCGGAAGCGATTCTGGAGTGAGCCACCTTGCAGCGGCGGCAGGAATACCGACTATCTCCATCTTTGGGCCGACCGACCCTCGAGTGTGGGCGCCGCGATCAGACAGGGCGGCGGCCCTGCGCCGGGAATGGAAAGAAGAAGATGTTTTTCAATGGACGTCCTCACAAAAGCCTGATTTCCAGGATGAAGAAATAGTTGATTTAATTAGGAATTACGAATTGATCTAGAACAGAAAAACGGCTACTTCGGTTCCGGCGTCCAGACCTTCCACGTGTTCTGGAATGACCACGTATCCGTCGGCACGGGCCAGTATGCTGATGGCGCCTGATTTTCCGAATATCGGAGATGCCCCTGTTGCGCCCTGGCCGCTTCGAGTCAGGGCAACAGGCACATAATCCGTCCTGCCGTGCACCGAGGGGAGTTGCTGGTTGAGGATCGCTCCAATCGAGCGTTTATAAGTAAGTTCGGTTTCGGTCGCACCGTGCAGCTTCAGCAAAGAAGGGAGCACGAACGCACGGCAAGTGATCAGCGCAGAGACTGGCTGGCCGGGCAGCCCCCAGAAAAGTGCTCCACCTGCCCTGCCAAAGATCGTCGGCTTGCCGGGCCTGATTGCAACCCCATGCACCAGAAGTTCCGATTTGGGCAGACCCGCGAGCACCTGCGCCGTGTAATCCCTGACCCCAACCGAACTGCCGCCTGAAAGCACGACCACATCGTGGTTCATGATGGCCTCCCGGCAGGTAGACACCAGGTCTTCAAGCCGGTCGCAAACCTTCTGCCGCATCCCAACCCGCGCCCCGGCGGATTCAATCTGGGCCGCCAGGCTTAAACTGTTTATGTCTCTTACCTTTCCCGGCGGTAAAGGGTGTATCTCAACCGGGACTATTTCATCGCCGGTCGAAATCAGGGCTACCCGCGCAACCCTGAAGACTTCCACCTCCACAATTCCTAGGGCAGCCAGTACGCCTATATCCTGGGGCCGAAGCATGGCGCCTCTCCTCAACACAACCTCGCCCAATGCTATATCGTCTCCTGTCTTGAGCACGTTTTCGCCCGGCGCCGCGGGCCGGCTAATCTCGATCATAGTATTGTCGAGCTTTGAGACGTATTCGATCATCACCACCGCATCGGCGCCATCGGGAAGCATCCCGCCCGTCGGGACCTCCACCGCTTTTCCAGGCGCCACCGCAAGGTCTGTGGCCTCGCCCATGACTACTTCACCCGTCCTCTCCAAAAGCGCCGGGAGGCTTTCCGAGGCTCCAAAGGTGTCCCGCGACCGAACGGCATACCCGTCCATCGTCGCACGCGCGAAATTGGGCACCGATTCGGCTGCGGTGATATCTGAGGCTAGTCTTCTACCGCAGGCAAGTTCGAGTGGGACCCGCTCCCGCGGCAAGGGGTTAATTCCCTCCAGAATCGAGAGGACCTCAGCGGCGGTTTTGACTTTTAGAAACTGGGACATATCAGCGTAGTCTTTCACACAAAAAACCCGGATGGAGATCCTCCATCCGGGTCTGATTCACCTCAGCCCAACGGATTCCTTATTCATGACTCTTTCCTCCCAGTGGTTCCCAGCATATGCTAACCGTCTTCTTACCATACCCCGTCCTTTTGATATTGCTGGGATTTTCTTGCCCTCCTTTCCGCTAAGAGAAATGAAAATTGCCTCCCTATAGGCCTCCAGACCGCAACTTAGTGCAGGACTCCAGTCAGTGTCAAGCAAAAATCCGCCGCCAAAGCAGTCCCAAAAATTAACTTGATAATGGAACGATGCCTGATTTATTGTACAGCGCCGGGGAAAATCGTCCCTTTGCGTCCCCAACTTTTCAAAAACGGCTGGAATTTGGAGCTTTTCGCTCTAAACAATGACGAGACCGGATAAATTCACCAAAGAGATGCGGAGAAAAGGCTTTGAGCGAACCTGTATATTCAATTGGCAAGGAGCATTGCATGTTCCGTGACAAAACTGCGGCCACATCAGGCACTGGATTTGGATCCCGTCCGTGCGTTCTTATACGCGCTGCGGGAATAACGCTGCTTTTGCTTTTCTTTTCAGTGCTTGCGACGCCGTGTCCGGCAGCTCAAACCGGGGATGCCGGGTTGCCCAAACTGGTGATTCTGCCTTTTACAATGAGCACCCCTGCAAGTCTTGGCTACCTGCAGAGCGGGATCCGCGACATGCTCTCCTCGCGGCTTGCATGGCAGAGCAAAGTGCAGGTGGTTGATACGCCGGAGGCGTACAAGACCGCCTTCGCAGCAAAAGCAATAGGGCAGAACGAAGCCTTAAGGATCGCCGCATCCCTCAAAGCGGACTATATTCTTTATGGGAGCATCACCAGCGCGGGGCAGTCGGTAAGTATAGAGGCGAAAATGGTCCCGGTGTCGGGCAAGACGGAGCCGGTATCCTTCTATGTTCAAACGACGACCCTTGATGATATCTTGCCTCAGGTGAATCTTTTCGCCCAACGGATAAATCAAAAGATCTCCGGCAAACCGGAGGAAAAGCCCCAGGCGGCCTCGGCGGAAGCAGAGGCTCTTGCCACCCGCGATCCTGAATTGCTTATCCCGGGAGCGATAGCCTCAGGAGACAGAATTGCCTACATAAACCCCAGTTTTGTCGAAGCGGCTTCCGACCCCCTCAAGTCGCCGGGCTATTGGCAAAGCCGGGACTTTCAGGGTGGAATACTCGGTATGGACCTCGGCGATGTTGACGGCGACGGCAAGGACGAAATCGTCGTCATGCAGACAAGAAAGCTGACTGTCTACAAGAAAGAAAACCAGGATCTGAGAACGGTCGCAACTTTCGAAGGGACCAAGGCCGACCACTTCGTTTGGGTGAGCGTGGCGGACATTAACAGGGAGGGGAAAGCCTGTATCTTTCTGACAAACATACGGATGAAGAGCGCCTCCGGGTCCTCTCCAGGTGAAGCGTCCAGGCAACTTCCCGCACGCAGTGATGATGTTTCCTCCTATGTTTTGTCGGTTTCAGGCGGCAAGGTCCAGGTAGTTGCCCAGGGCCTTCCCTACTTTCTAAACGCCGTTTATCTCGGCCAGCGCGGAAAAGTCCTGATTGGACAAAAACAGGGGGAAAAACGCGAGGACACTCTTTCGGGGGCCATATATGAGATGCAGCTTCGAAGCGATTCTCTCACACCGGGACCTGCGATCGACGTACCCAAGGATGTAAATGTGTTCAACTTCGCAAAAGCCGATCTCAAAAACGACAAGCTGGAAAAAATCGTCATGCTCGACGATGATCATAAACTGCGCATCCTGAGCGCGGCCGGCGGCCAGCTTTGGAAAGGCGACGGCAGATGGGGGGCAACGACCAACGTCTTCCAAAGCAAGGTCGATGCCATTCCTTCGCCTATCCTGATTGCTGACCTGCGCAAAAGTGGCGCCCAGGAGATCGTTCTTAACAGGAATGCCGCCTCCTCGCACCGGTGGCTGTCCGATGCCCTGAAGTACTGTGGCAGGGGCGAGATCGTATCCCTTTCCTGGGACAATAAGACGCTGACCGAAAACTGGAAGACCAGGGAATTTAACGGCGAAATCACATCACTTCGTATCGGAGACCTCGATGGTAACGGGATAAAGCAACTGGTCATCAGTTTGGTGTATGCCAAGGATCTGCTCAAGGTCTGGGATTCAACAAGCGTCATCGTTACCTATGATTTGAATGTGAAATAGTAAATAGTGAACAGTAAAAAATCATCTCGCTGTGAGGATGAATCGGCGCTTTCTCCGACATCTGGCGCTGGATGTCCTATCTGCGTATATGAACTGACGGGAACGGGGCGGCCGCGGGATGTTCCCTGCGACGGGCTGGAGGGGGTTTGGCCCGAACCGCCCTTTTATTATCTTTTTTACAGAAAGCGGGATTGGGAACCGGGACTGCCCCTCGGGGGCCCCTCCTCCCCCGCACCGGCCTCTCTGCCCGGCTTCTCCGGGATAGGCTTGGGCGCCGCCCGGGAAGCTGACGACCCCGTTGTGCTGTGGCTCAAGTCTCACCCTGACTGGCGGCTGACCGCCAGATACGATTTACCCTACGAAAAGTGGCAGGACGTTTCAGTCTCTCAAATCAGCCTTGGATCGTTCGACATCCGCCTCGCGCCTGCCCCGGCCGATAATCCTGCCGGGATTTCTATAGTCATCGACCCCGGAGTCGTTTTCGGCTCCGGTCTTCATCCCGCCACTCAAGGGTGCCTGCTTGCCATATCCGAGATTTTCCGGACAAATTCAATCCATACGGCGGTCGATTTCGGCACGGGGACCGGGGTCCTGGCGATCGCGTGCGCCCTGGCGGGGGCAAAATTTGTCCCAGCCATTGACCGAAATCCGATCGCGTTGAGAGTTGCCCGAAGAAATCTCAGGGCAAATGGAGTCGAGGGCCGGGTCGCCTTGGTGGAGGCAGACGTGCCGGAGTGCCTTGGGATGCAGCCCGACCTTTTCATTATGAACCTGGAGTGGCCCATTCTGAAAAAGATACTTGCGGCAGGGGAGTGGAGGGGCGCCAGGCGGGTCGTTCTGGCCGGATTTCTGGAAAGCAGGGCAGATGAGGTCAAAAGATCCGTCCAACCCGAATTCCGGGTGGATAATGTAATCCAACGTGAAGGATGGCCCACGATTACAGCAGTCAACAGCCATCCGCCACAGCCTCCCCTGCTGCGATGACCTCAAAGCACCTTGGCAGGAGGCTCATTTTTCGCTGCCGGTTTTCCCCTCAAAAATTGCATGGAGGACCTCCTGAAGGGAGCGCACGCCTATACTGCGGGAATCCATATCCTGAAAAAGCCGCTCGGAGTTGCTTCTGGGCATCAGGCAACAGGTAAATCCGAGCTTTGATGCCTCCGACACGCGCAACGAGCTGTGCCCGACGCCCCTTACCTCACCGGCAAGCCCCACTTCGCCCCATACCACGAGGTCCTGCGGAACAGGCCGGTCAAGATAGCTGCTCATCAGCGCGGTCGTCAGCGCCAGGTCGGCCGCCGGCTCTACAAGCCGCACTCCGCCTGCCACGTTTATGAATACGTCCTGCTGCGCGAAATTGAAACCGAGCTTTTTTTCCAGCACGGCAAGCAAAAGGGATAGCCGGTTCGTGTCGACTCCCATGCTGGTGCGCCGAGGCTGCATCCAACCGGTCGAGCTCACCAGGGCCTGGAGTTCGACCAGGATCGGGCGTGTGCCCTCAACCGAACAGGCAACAACGGAGCCCGATACCCCTTTCGGCCTCTCCGCCAATAGCAGCTGGGAGGGGTTGGGGACTTCCTCGAGGCCGCTTTCCTTCATCTCGAAAACCCCCACTTCGTTTGTCGAACCGTAACGGTTCTTGACCGCTCGAAGCAGCCGGAAGGTGTGCGTCCTGTCTCCTTCAAGATACAAAACTGTGTCCACTAAGTGCTCAAGGGCGCGCGGACCCGCGATGGCGCCCTCCTTTGTAACGTGGCCGACCAGGAAAATACTTATTCCCGCTTCTTTGCCGACCCTCATAAGCCTCGAGGCGCACTCCCGCACCTGGCTGATTGACCCCGGGGCTACATCCAGGAGCCTCGTGTACATCGTTTGGATGGAATCCACCGCCAGGGCGAGCGGAGGGGCTTTGTCGATTTCGTCCAGCACGGCTTCCAGTGAAGTCTCAGAAAAGATGAACAAATCGGGCGAGCGGATGCCGAGCCTTTGAGCCCTGGATTTCAGCTGCTGAGGGCTCTCTTCGGCCGAAACATACAGAACAGGGCCTTCCGCGGTCATCTCGGACAGGGCCTGAAGAAGAAGAGTGGACTTCCCTATGCCGGGGTCTCCTGCGAGCAGGACGAGCGACCCCTTCGTCAGCCCCCCTCCCAACACCCTGTCCCACTCCCCAATGCCGGTGCGGAAGCGGTCTTCGCCGTCGGACTGGATTTGATCGAGGCTGACCGGGTGGGCCGACAGCCCTTTGGCAAGTTTGGAGGCCGCCTTTCTTGCCCCGGCAGGCGCAACTTCCTCGCACAAGCTGTGCCAAACCCCGCATTCGGAGCATCTGCCCATCCATTTCGGACTAATGTAGCCGCACTGCTGGCAACGGTAGATCAACTTAGGTTCGGCCATCTTTCGCCCCGCAAGGAATAGGTCTATAGGACCTATAGGACATATGGGACCTATAGGCGATTGTTAATCTTAGCAGCTTCTCGCAGTATTTGAAATAATTCCTGAGTTTTTAGCTGTGAAGCGCTTGCCAGCCCCGAGTCTTGTTATCGGGGACCTGACTTTGGGCCTGACTATAGGTTTTTGCCAACACTTGGGTAGGCTAACGCCTACAGTGGAGGGCGGTAGTGGCTGGATTACGCGCTTTGGTGGTTGCCCCCCGTTTTGGCATGGTTTTCGAAAGAGATTTTCCCGGATAATCCGTTAAGAAAATTACCGTCCGCTCTGGCCTGGATGCCGTGATAACATTATGAGATAGCTTAGGTTTTCGGCAACGATGGCCGACTGCCTGCGCTATTGACATAATTCGGGAACTCTATTATGGTTGGAGACCGTCTCGCGTTTGATAACCAACTGGGGGATATGACTGCGGATTCTGCTGATAATCACCCAGGAAAGAAAATGAAGTTGACGATCTTCTCCCGTGTGATGGTCGCTCAGGGCGTTCTAATTATGCTCATCCTGGCTGTGAGCCTTTTTGCAGTCGCCAAGCTGCGCCTTGTGTCCCGGCTGAACACCGAAGCCCTCACGGTTGACTCCGCATGCATCAACGAGGAAAAAAGACTTTTGAAGTCCTTTCTGGCCGAGATGCGCGATGCCGAAAAATACATTCTGATGCAGGACTCGTCTTTTAGAGATGAATATGAAAACAACAAGGACGGTTTTATCGACGCGATCAATAGGATAGGTTCCATTGTTGACTCAGATCGTGAAAAAACGCTCGTAAACGATATCAAGTCTCTCCATGACAGTTATGAAAAAGAAACCGATCCGCTTAACTTTGGCCGGAAGGGGTCTGAAGCAGACAGGGCTATTCTGAGTGAGGATATAATACAGAGGGCCAATGAGCTGATTCGACTGCGGGACCAGGCAGCCTCTTTTAAAATGTCTACGGCCAGAGACCA
>DASPQK010000349.1:0-9488 GCA_035624985.1 Syntrophobacteraceae bacterium
TGGCGCAACATTTTGATCGCCAAGGGAATTGAAGGGTTTCGTGCAGCCCTTTGTAAACGATGCTCCACCCACCCTTGCCGATCTTACGATTTAACAGATATTTCCCAATCCTGCGATCTGCTGAAAGAGTCGAGGACTCGAAACGACTTGCGACAAGTTCGGTCAGAAATCCTCTCAAGTCATGGCTCTTGGCCGCAGCCGCTTCGAAATCGCTCTGGCTTAGCCTCCACGCGATTACTTCGGTTTCAGCGTCCACGTGAGCAGAACGCGGCTCACCCGTTATTATGGCCATTTCCCCAAAGATTTCCCCTGCCCCTATTCGGCCCACCCGCTTGACCTGCCCCTCTTTTTCGACACTGACCGAGCAAACGCCTTTCTGAACGATATAGAGAAACTCTCCACGGTCGCCCTGCCGGATAATCCTGTCTCCAGGGCTAAACGTTTCGGGCTGAAAGCAATTTAACAGATCACAGACGGCATGTCTTGGCACCCAATCCATGAGAAGCATACCGGCCAAAAAGTCCATTTCTTTCGGGGATGGACGTGAATCCGCAAGAGCATCAGCATCCAGGGGCAAAGCGCTCAAGAGCTCGATCCCGGCTAGACACCCCTTTTCAGAACCCCGGCTCATCCAGACTCCGCGAACAGCAAACCGCTTTATTTCGCCGCTGTCGAGGTCCCTGTAGAGCAGTACCCAGCTGGAGTCCGGACTGATATCGCTGCAAGATTCGATGCGGCCGCCTGATTCGCTTAGATCCAAAAGGTCTACAAAAATCGAGCGAACCTCACCCTTTCCGCACATGGATGCCAGGCACGGACGATCCAGCAATCTCCTCGAGCAGCGCCTTCTGTCCAAGGTTTTGTCCATTCGTTTTTCAGCACCTGCCAAGCCTAACGGCGTTGATTCGGGGAAAACCTAGGCTGATAATTTTTCCCGCCGTCTTTGAGACTTCATACGGGACGAAACGATTTATGAGGCGCCTGTTCGCAGTATCCCACAGGGCGTACTTGGCGCTATAGTTGTAACCGTCCCTTGGTTGGCCGACACTGCCGACGCTAATGATGTATTTGCAGTGAGAAACAAGATCGAATGGCCCTTCCCCGAGGGTCAGGCGCCTGATGATAGAATCGGAGAAACAAATTGCTCCCAGGGTATGGGTGTGGCCGACAAAACATATCCGCTCCTCCATATTGCGGAAAATAGCCCTCAACTGCTCATCGTTTTTTTGGAAGATGTATTCCAAAACTGAATGCGGAGGGCAGCCGTGAACGAAAAGAGCTTGCTCGAAGACCAATGTGGCATCGAGCCCTTTGAGCCACTCGCGCGTGTCGGCTGAAATCAGCGCCGCAGACATCACCAGGGACACTCTGGCAGTCTCATTGAACCAATCCAGAAAATCAGGCCGCACAAATCCAAGTTCGTGATTGCCCATTACAGAAGGAATTGAACGAGAGCGCAGGAGCCGGGCGACATTTTCCGGATCGGGACCATAGCCGATGATGTCTCCGAGGTTAATAATGAAATCGGCCCCGATTCTATCTATGTCGGCAAGCACCTCCGCAAGTGCTTCGAGGTTTCCGTGGATATCGGCGATGACTGCAAGCTTCAATTGACGCTCAAAGCGGCGGGCGCCAAATTTGTAGCCCCGGGGAAGATCAGCCGGAAGGTGGTTCCTTCCCCTGGAGTGGAGTCCATTTCTATAACGGCGCCGTGTTTTTCGATTATCTGCCTGGATATGCTGAGGCCCATCCCGGTCCCCTCGGGTTTTCGCGTAAAGAACGGGTCAAAAATACGGCCTTTGTCTTCTTCCGGAATACCTGCCCCGGAGTCGCGAATCTCCAGGATTTGACTGTTATCTTTGCCCAATGAGGTGCTTACACTCAATTTCCCGCCTCCGGGCATCGCCTCGATGGCATTGATTATCAGGTTCATCAGCACCTGGCAGATCTGGTTGAAATCCATGACGATCGCGGGCAGGTCCGGCTGAAGATCGGCAGATACCTCAACTCTGGTCTTTATAGTGTACATCTTCGACATATCAAGGCAGCGGCCCACAGCCTCGTTGAGGCCCGCCGGCAAAAATTGAGGATCGCTGGGCCGTGCGAAATGGAGGACCTGCTGAATGATGCGGTCCATCCTGTGTATCTGCTCGAATATGTCATCAAACATTTCACTCTGGGCCGGTTCGAGTTCCAACTCCCGCTTCAGCATCTGGGTATTGAAGTTTATGGTGGCCAGGGGATTTCGAATTTCATGAGCGATTCCGGCCGCCAGTGTTCCCAGCGCCTTGAGCCGCTCGGTCTGCTGAAGTCTCTCATCGAGTTTTTTGGCTTCAGTGGCGTCTTTCTCAAAATAGATCACCCTTTCAAGATCTCCGGCCGTGTTGAAGACAGGAAACACATGAAACTGGTAGTAGCCTCCCCAGCGCGGATGAGGACCTTCTTTTCGAATAGGCAGAGCCTCATTGAGGCACGCCTTGATCGGACAGTCTTTATGGGCCCGTTCGGTCCCGTAGATCACCTCGGGGTAGTTTCTCCCCACCAGCCCCGGCCCATAGACCATTTCACTGGTGCTGTTCGTCCGATAAATCCGCTCCCTTTTACCAATCAGGAAAATGGCATCCTGGATGGCGTCAAAACTGATCTCCAGTTCCCTCTTCCCTCGTTCAATCGAGTCGAAGAGCATCGCATTCTGGATGCAACTCCCCAACTGATTCCCGATGGCCCTGAGAAGTTCCTTTTGGCCCGCCCCCAACCTATACTCTCCGTCATTGGAGACATAGAGCAGCCCAACTACATCGTCGTGGGACATAAGAGAGATGCCGATCATTTCATCGACGCCCTGCTCCTTCATGTACTCGCGCAACGGGGGGAAAACGATCTTTGCGATTGGAAACCACCGGACCGGGGCTTTCCCGTAATAGCTGCTCATAGATTCAGCCGACATTATGAGGTTTTGGATGCAGCTGACCATCCTTGATGAAAACCCGCGGTGTGAATGGTGCGCGGCAAGCTCAAGCAGCCACTTTTCTGCCGTTGATTCCTTGACCAGGTAGAGCATCCCGACCTTGAACTTAAGGGTCCCGAGAATATTGGAAAGAGCCCGTTTCAGCACATCCTGAAGATGCGGCGAACTGTACAGAGCGGAAAAGATATCATAGAGTATCTGAAGCTCCAGGCGCCTTGTCAGGTCTTCCCGGCGACGCTCGACGGACTTAACGCCGATTATCTTTGCATTGGTGGACTTCATCTTCGTTTCTCAACAGCTTCCCATAAGGTTGGAAAAACTATCGCACCGATATGTTCGCCGCTTGCTCAACTATATCAATCAGATCATGATAAGCAAAGGGCGTATCCGTTTGCACAGGCCAAAGCGAGATTTTGTTTTCTTGAAGGCGCAGCGAGAGGGATCAGGAAGCGGGGAACAGGGACAGGGAGCGGGAAACAGGGAGTTATCTCCCCGCTTCCCGCTTTTCAAATCAGATTTCAAGCCAGGAATCTGAATAGATTGTCTGGCCCATTATTACTTTGGCCGTTTTTACGAACTTTAGCTCCTCGTCTGTAAGAGATTTCACGTCAACAGGCTCTCCATCCTCCACCTTATAGACGAGAGCTTCCAGGTTGGGGTGCTTGCCCTTGGCAACCTCTTGAAGCTTGGGGTCGAAGGCGTCCGCGATCGCCGAATAGAGCCCATGCCGCATCAAAATGATCAACATGACCTGGTTCAAGATCCCACGCAGGTGGTCGGGCGGGCCGTTGGAAACGTTTGAAAGCCCGATGGTGCTCCTGCATCCGGGAGCGATATCCTGGAGCATTTTCATGAACTCCAGACAGCTCATGATCTGTATCTGCTGCACGCTGACCGGCGTCTGGATGGGATCGATATAAATGCGTTCAGGCGCGATGTTGAACTCAGCCGTGGCCTTATACACCAACTCGGCGCAAAGCGCTCCGCGTTCGTTTTCATCCCTGGGCATTCCTTCGGGTCCCCAGAGAAGACCGACGAATTCGGCGTCATACTGGGCGGCCAGAGGCAATAGAGCTTCCATCCTTTCGGGCCTGACCATGATCGAATTGACCAGCGGCCGGTTCTTTTTGCATGCTTTGAGGCCCGCTTCTATCGCCTTGATGTTGGAAGTATCCAAAGCAAGCGGTATGTCTACCACCTCCTCGATGGCCGGGACGAGCCAGCTCATTAAATCCACTCCCGTTTTTCCAGCCGGACCGATATTTAGATCGATATAGTCCATTCCGGCATTGGCCTGCTCAACGGCAAGCTCCTGGAGCGGTTTGGCATCCCTGGCCTTGAGTGCGGCCCCGTACTTCACGCTCATAATGTTGAGGTTTTCACCTATCAGTTTCATGCCTTCATCTCCCGTCTATGCCTGCCGGCTCCTGAGGTATTTTGGTATCTGGCTGGCTTCTCTGGGGCCAACCAAGACATTCCAGCCCGGACCCAGCTCTTCCTCCAGTTCACCCAATATGCCGGCCGCGTAACCGGGGATGATAAGATTTTTGTGCTTTACCTTATCCTTTATCCCACATTTGTTGATGAGAGTGCCCACCGATTCGCCCGAAAACTTGCCGGCAGCCCATGCAGTCATAACCGAAAGTCCCTCGGTGTCTTGGACGCAGAGCCACGACGGCACCCTGCTGGACTCGATCTCACCGGTTACAATAAAGAAGGTCAGCGAGAAGTTGCACGTCACCAGCACCGGAGAGTTCTCGTCGGGGTTGTTGATCGGGTAGATTCCCTGTTCGGCTGTCATCGGCCGTTGCGGGTCCGTGTAAATATTGAGCCGCTCGAGTGTAAGAGGGAAAAGCACGTGCGGCTGGAGGTCGCTCATAACTATTACCGCCCCGTATTTGGCCACAAAAGTGGCTGCCACGAGGGCTTCTTCCATAATGCCGTCACCCATTTCGTTGGCCATGATCATCGTTGGGAAACCCAGCGGCCTGAACCTGTCCTTGAGGGCGGAGCGGCGGATAAGTATCTGTTCCTCGAAAGCTTTCTTGAGGTTTCGAGTCCCGGTGTCGATCACAATGTCCTTCACACCCATCGAGGAGAGCTGCTCGGTAAGCGCAATGACGCTTTCCAGCGTACCGTCTCCTTTAACCGCCAGTGGACAGCCCGCCGCTTTGGCAAGGTTTCCGAGAGCTTCGGCGTTGGCCGGCGTGGCCGCATAAATCAGCGGCTTTCTTTCTTTGAGTGAATCGACTGCCGCAGTCAATGCGTCAACCGAGTCGGACATGAAAATCAACGCAGCCCCTGTCTCGTCGGTAATCTTTTTGGCCAGTGCGGAAAACTTGCCGGCGTCTCCGTTGGCATCCTTGACCGCAAACATCTCCGCTCGAAGTTTAAGTCCAACCCGGTCCCATTGGGAATTCTTGAACCGCTCGATCTTGCCGGCAACCGAGGCAGCATCTTCATCGGTTGACACCATCACGGCAAAGCCCGGCGGATTGACAAAAGTTTTCTCATGCCGGAAAAGCACTGTTTCAGCGCCCACCTTCACAGCATATGGGTCAGCCCCGATTGTAAGCGGCCGAATGGGGGGCGCCGATTCGGCGGCAAGTTTTTCCTTGGCCTCTTCGGAAACATAGGGACACGAGTCAAGTTCAGCCTTGCCAGCGGCAAGGTTCATCGCAAAAGCCAGACAGGTCGGAACTCCACACTCACCACAATTTGTCTTGGGAAGCAGCTTAAAGATTTGAATCCCGGTAAGGCCCATGTGCGTCTTCTCCTGATAAGGGGTTTAAGCCGCAGCCGGGAGCAGAAAGCCGAAGGAAAACCACCTGGTTGATCCCCCCTTCCCGCTTCCCGGTTCAGCTCTTGTCATACGATACCGGGCGCAGACTCGATGCCTGCGCCCGAATCCTCTGTCAGCCAAGGATGCTTTCCAGGGTCAGTGCGGGATGCCCCGCCTTCTCCAGGAATGCATAAATCTCGTCTTCCGTAGTGCCGTTTTCCTCAGTCGCGATCATATCGATGAAATTGGGAATGCCCATTTCCTTGCCGCGTCTTTCAAGCCTTTCCCTTATTTCTTCTTTGAACGATTTTGGCATCCATACGAGCCGCGCCAGACCGCCGTCACCCTTTATGAATTTGCGCTGAGTGACGTTGTACTTGCTGTGGCCCACAAACCCCGGCGTGACGTTTCCACCGCCGATAGTGCCGGCAAGAGTGGTGAATTTCATGCCGCAGGGGGTCATGCCCGTGAAGTCGCGGTTAACAGTCATAATCCCGTTGCACATGGGCAGCACTGCCGAGATACACTCGCAGCACCCGCACGTGGTCATCGGGTCGTAAACCAGGCTGTAGAAATTGTAACTCGATACCGACTGCCTGGACGCCTTATAGACAAATTCGTTTACTCCCTTCCAGTTGCCCAGCTTCTCATCCAGGGTCTCCCCTTTCTGGATCGGCTTGTTGGGCCCCGTCGGGTTGATTTCATTACTGGCCTTGCAATCGAGCCAGTTATAAGCGCCGCAAAGACCCGTGCGTTCGGGGCTTATCACGCATACGTGAGTCGGGGCGAACGACTGACACAGCGTACAGGAGTAGTAAATCTCGGTACCCTCGTCGGTCATGCCCTCGATTCGCTCGTCTCGAGCCCTGTACGCCTGTAGCGCGACGGGCAGTATTTCTTTGACTTTGTCCAGTTCGGTGTAAATCTTGACCTGGCACTTGTCGAAGATGGCCCCGAAATCCTGGTGGAATTTGGCATGCAGAATGCTCCCTATGTGTTTAAGGGAAAATCCCTTCTCAACAGCCTGCTTGCCTATCCTGTACCAGGCTATGTCGCGCTGGCCGATATGCATGACGCCCTGGGCGTAATTCACCAGGTGGTGAATCTGACGCTCCAGGATCGGCTCATAGTCCGTCTGCATCTTGCGGCCGGCAACTTCGACCACTATGGACAGCGGCATACGCGTACCCGCAGGCACGTCCTTGAGATCCGGGCCGAACAGCTCGACTTTGCCGTCGTCGACCGCGTCCATATCGGCAATTTTGACCAACTCGCAACACACCGTCCTCCCACCGCCGCACTCCAGGTAGACGTCCTCACCTCGCACGCGCTCGCCTTCAAAAGCAGGACCGTAAGCGATTGGGATCGGTATCTCTGTGATGGTCACCTTGAGTCCGCGCACTTCGATCGACTTTGCAGTCATCTGTTCGTAGGGGACGCTGGAGACAACGTGTTCATAGGTGCACACACCCGTGGGCAGGATCTCCGGAATGTCCGTATCCGC
The DNA here is from genome assembly GCA_035624985.1 of Syntrophobacteraceae bacterium. GTDB lineage: Bacteria > Desulfobacterota > Syntrophobacteria > Syntrophobacterales > Syntrophobacteraceae > SbD1. Next base: position 7,255 of record DASPQK010000349.1, read on the forward strand.
GATTGTCGGGAAGCCCCAGTTGATCGCACCGGCTGCGTTGGCCGCCCACTCGGCGTTCACCTCGCCAAAAGCGTTGACAAACGCGAAAATTCGGTCCTTGTTATATCTCAAAATAGTCTTGTAATCTCCGGGTTTAACCCCGCCAAAAGCCATTGCGGCCCGGTTCGCGAAACCCAGAGCAAACACCGCAGCCGAGATATCGGGGCCAAACGGCACCAGGCGCGTGTTCCAACCGATTTCCACCCCCGCATCGACAAGCTGCTGCGAAAAAGTGGTGCCGCTCTGATGGGCTGCCATGAATATGTAGAGGTTCTTTTTCTGATAGTCCTCGGCTATCATCTTGGCGATTTCCTTAGTGGGGGCCGCTCCGACGATCGCCGCAAATCCGGGGGCGCTGCCGTCAACGAACTCGATGCCTCTTTTTCTCATGATGGTGTCGTCAGCGGCGCCAAGCCATATCTTACCGTTTTCTATGTCGCATGTTTCACTCACGTAATAAAAATCAGGGTCTTCCACATACCTGATCGCTTCAACGACTTCTTCAGCCAGAATGGAGGCCATTCCGGAGTCCAAAGTCCCTCCCAGGTAGGGAAGGTTGATGCCGTGCTGAGCTTTGATGTGCGGAGGCAAAAGCTCCCGGCAGAATTTGATTACAGGCTCGGCATCGCCCAGTTTTTCAATTTTGGTGCCGAGCAGTGAGTAAATGATGGGAAGATAGTAGGCCGTATTTGGAAATCCTATCGGCTGGTTGGGCCCATACTTATCCATAGCCTGCTGAAATTTGCCCTCTGCCTTGGAAACTATATTGTAAGCTCCCTGGATCGCAGCAAAAGCGACTAACCTGGACATAACTTAACTCCTTTTTTGTTTTTCCTTGGAACGCAACCGGCTTCAAGCCGGAATTAAGATACGGAATAAATTCAGGAGGACCGGACACAGCCTTAACCTTCTTGCGCTCTGCGGTCTTCCATGCTGAACAGTTTCCGTTCGCGCGCCACGTCGAGGCCAAGCGCGAGCCTCTTCTTGTCGATGTGGTCAATTATCATCTGGGCCATTTCATAAGGATCGGTCGCAAATCCCCATTTGCCGTAGCCTTGTTCCTCCAGGCCCCTGAACAGCAGGTCGTGGAACTTTGTGCCTTCCACCGTCGGGAAGGTCACTCCAAAAACGGTGTAGATACCCGAAGCCACAACGTACTGCCCGATGCAGAAAGCTTTTTCGCTCATGTACTCGGGAGCGCACCCGGCTACCGGCAGATCGGAAATCTTGTCTCCGAGGCCGCCGGTGCGCACCATCTCAGATACGGCAATGAGGATGCGGGAGTTATCGACGCAGGCCCCGAGGCTCAATACCGGCGGGATACCGACGGTTTCGCACACTTCCTGCAACCCGGCGCCGGCAAGCACCGCCGCATCCGGCTTCATGAGGCCGGCCTTGGCGAGCGCAATCTGGGAGCACCCCGTCTGGACCACCAGGACGTTGTTCTTGATAAGTTCCTTAACCAGTTCGACATGGACATAGTCCTGCTTGACGCGCGGGTTGGTGCAGCCGACAACGCCCGCTACGCCTCGAATCCGGCCGTTGATGATGTTGTCGTTCAACGGCACGTAGGACTCGCGGAACCTGCCGCCCAGCATGTAGTTCACGTATTCATGCGAGAAGCCGTGCACGCCCCAGTCCTGCCGCTGCGGAATGACGATCTGCGCGGTGCGGCCGGCGAAACGCTCGATAGCCAGTGCGATAATCTGGTTCGGGGCGGAGCCGGCGTTGTCGGCTGCACCAATCCGCGCGTCAAGCAGGACTACCTGCATGTAGAACTGGTTAAGGAACTGATCAAGAACAATGTCTTAGTGGTCCAGACGGGATGCTCGCAGATCGCGCTCGCCAAGGCCGGCCTCATGAAACCCGATGCGGCGGTGCTTGCCGGTGAGGGTCTTCAGGAAGTATGCGAAACCGTAGGGATTCCGCCTGTCTTGAGCCTGGGGTCCTGCGTCGACAACAGCCGCATACTTATTGCCTGCGCCGAGATGGTCCGGGTGGGCGGACTTGGCGACAAGCTTTCCGACCTGCCGGTGGCTGGCGCCGCCCCTGAGTATATGAGCGAAAAAGCCATCTGCATCGGGCAGTACTTTGTGGCTTCCGGTGTGTACACCGTTTTCGGAGTGACCTTCCCGACGGTGGAGGGCACCAAGTTTCACGATCTGCTCTTCAAGGGTCTCGAGGAACAGGGCTTC
>DASPQK010000350.1:0-6228 GCA_035624985.1 Syntrophobacteraceae bacterium
AGGTTCCTGGCTATCAGGTGCATGAATATCTCGGTGTCTGCCGTGGAGCGAAAAATGGCCCCCTGCCTCTCGAGTTCCCGGCGCAGTTCGAAAGCGTTTACCAAATTTCCGTTGTGCCCGATCGCATAGTGGTTATTTCCATGGAAAACCGCTATCGGCTGCGCGTTTGCCAGAAGAGACGACCCGGTGGTCGAATAGCGTACATGCGCGATGGCAAGGTTGCCTTTGAGGTTTTTCAGGATTTGTTCGCTGAATATGTCATTGACCAAACCCATATTTTTGTGGGTTGTGATCTGACGGCCGTCTCCAACAGCGATTCCGGCGCTTTCCTGACCCCGATGCTGAAGAGCGTAGAGGCCGAAATAGGCCAGCTTGGCGCAATCCTCATGGCCGAAAATCCCAAAGATTCCGCATTCTTCCTTCTTGCCCGGAGTATAAGGAGACGAAATCTCCGGGTCGGCGGGAATTATGATTTTGTCACCAGGCATCCGCCCTGTGTTCATCACGATTCTATCCTTTTGGAACCATAGTCTTATTCAAGTATCCCCCTGTGGTATTCCTGAAGGGTTTTTACGTCCCAGTCGCCTTTTTGCAGGGCCGATACGGCTTCGGCCATTGCTTGGGCCCCGGCAATGGTGGTGGCGTACGGAATGTTGTAGATCAGGGTGGTGCGCCTTATTTCATAGGAATCGGAGGTGGTCTTCTTGCCCAGAGTGGTATTTACGACTAACTGTATCTCGTCGCTTTTGATCCTGTCCACAACGTGAGGGCGGCCTTCCTTCAATTTGTATACTCGGTCGGCCCGCACCCCGTTGTGTTCCAGGAACCGGGCGGTCCCGGCGGTCGCAATCAGTTTGAAGCCCAACTGGAGAAACTTTTTCGCCACAGGCAATGCTTTGCCTTTATCTCCGTCATGAACGCTTATGAAAACCGTTCCGCCCTTTGGCAGTTCGTATCCCGCTGCGGCCTGCGCTTTTGCGAAGGCAATGCCGAAGTTTTCCCCTATTCCCATGACCTCGCCGGTTGACTTCATCTCGGGCCCGAGCAGGGTGTCCACTTTCGGAAAACGAGAAAAGGGAAACACCGCCTCTTTGACCGATATATGCCGCGGCTCTATTTCCTTATCAAACCCAAGCTGTTCGAGACTTTTGCCCAGCATAACCTTGGTGGCCAGCTTGGCAAGCGGTCGTCCGATTGCTTTGCTCACGAAGGGGACCGTCCGGGATGCCCTCGGATTGACCTCCAGAAGGAAGACCTGCCCGTCCTGGATGGCGAACTGAATGTTCATAAGGCCTATCACGCCAAGCTCTTCAGCCAGGAGCCGGGTCTGCCTTCTTATCTCGTCTTGGATCGAATTTGAGATGGTTATGGGCGGAAGCACGCACGCGGAGTCCCCGGAATGAATTCCCGCCTGCTCGATGTGCTCCATTATGCCCCCGATAACCGTTAGCCGGCCGTCGCTGATCGCGTCCACGTCCAGTTCGATTGCGTCCTCGAGGAATTTGTCTATCAGAATCGGATGGCCCGGCGAGACGTGCACGGCCGTCTTCATGAATTCTTCGAGCCTGCTTCGATCATAGACAATTTCCATTGCCCTTCCGCCAAGGACGTAAGAAGGCCGCACCACCACCGGAAAACCTATCTCGTCCGCCGCCTGGAATGCTTCCTCGATGGTGAAGGCGGTGGAGTTTTTGGGCTGCTTCAGACCGAGCTTATGAAGAAGCTGCTGGAACCGTTTGCGATCCTCGGCCCTGTCAATTGCGTCAGGGGATGTGCCAAGAATGTGGGCGCCCGCTTTTTCCAGCGGGACCGAAAGATTAAGCGGAGTCTGGCCGCCAAACTGAACGATGAGGCCCCTGGGTTTTTCGCTTTCCAGAATGTGGAGAACGTCTTCACGGGTCAGCGGTTCGAAATAGAGCTTGTCGGACGTGTCGTAGTCTGTGGAAACCGTCTCGGGGTTCGAGTTAACCATGATCGACTCATGGTCTTCTTCGCGCAGCGAAAAGGAGGCGTGCACACAGCAATAGTCGAACTCGATACCCTGGCCGATCCGATTTGGCCCTCCCCCCAGGATTACCACTTTGGGTCTGCCCGAAGGCCTTGCTTCGTCTTCGGTCTCATAGGTCGAGTAGTAATAGGGCGTATAGGCCTCAAACTCGGCTGCGCATGTATCGACCAGTTTGTAGACCGGCCTGATGCCGTGCCGCAACCGGTTTTGGCGCACGGTTTCCTCGTCGACCCCGGTAAGCTGGGCAAGACGGCGGTCGGAAAATCCCCAGGCCTTTGCGGCGCAAAGCTGTTCCGCATTTTCAAGAAAAGACGGGGTGGACGCCGATTGAACGATTGCCCTCTCCACCTCCAGCATTTCGGCGATGTGCTTCAAAAACCACGGGTCGATAAAAGTGAGCCTGTAGATCTCCTCTATCGATATGCCCAGCTTCAGGGCTTCGCCGATTTGAAAGAGCCTTTGAGAATTCGGCCTGGACAAGCTTAGCTTCAACTGTTCGATGTACTCGAAGTCGGCGCCTGCGGGTGGATCGCCGAAACCGTAGCGGCCGATTTCGAGCGAGCGGATAGCCTTGTGAATGGCTTCCTTGAATGTGCGTCCGATGGCCATTGTTTCTCCCACCGATTTCATCGAAGTGGTAAGGATGTCGTCGGTGCGGGGAAATTTTTCGAAGGTGAATCGCGGCACCTTCACTACGCAGTAATCTATCGTAGGTTCGAAGGATGCTTTGGTTTCGCGGGTAATGTCATTTGCGATCTCGTCGAGCGAATAGCCAACGGCGAGCTTGGCGGCGATCTTGGCGATAGGGAACCCGGTGGCTTTGGATGCGAGCGCAGAGGAGCGGGAAACACGCGGATTCATCTCGATGACGACCATTTCGCCGTTCCGGGGGTTGATCGCAAACTGAACGTTTGAGCCGCCTGTTTCAACCCCTATTTCCCGGAGGATGGCAATGGAAGCGTCGCGCATCATCTGGTATTCGCGGTCGGTGAGCGTCTGGGCGGGAGCGACCGTAATGGAGTCTCCCGTGTGCACGCCCATCGCGTCCATATTTTCGATCGAGCAGATGATGACGACATTGTCTCTGAGGTCGCGCATGACTTCGAGTTCGAATTCCTTCCAGCCCAGAACGGATTCTTCGAGCATCACCGAATGGATCATGCTGGCGTCCAAACCCCGCTGGGTCTGATCGAGGAGTTCCTCCCGGTTGTAGGCCACCCCGCCTCCGGTGCCGCCCAGAGTGAACGAAGGCCGCACGATCAGCGGATAGCCCATTTTCTGGGCAAAGGTTTCGGCGTCGGCAAGATTGTTGACGACGAGACTTTCGGGCACCCTCAGGTTAATGTTTGCCATGGCGTCCCGGAAAAGCTGACGGTCCTCGGCCTTCTTGATGACAGAAGCATTGGCCCCTATCATCTCCACGCCGAATTTATCCAAAACGCCCATTTCGGCGACTTTTACAGCAACGTTGAGGGCAGTCTGTCCGCCAAGAGTCGGGAGCAGGGCGTCAGGGCGCTCGCGTTTTACGATCTTTGCGACGACTTCGGGGGTTATCGGCTCTACATAGGTGCGGTGCGCCATTTCGGGGTCGGTCATGATTGTGGCCGGGTTGCTGTTTATCAGCACTATTTCATAGCCGTCTTCGCGCAACGCTTTGCAGGCCTGTGTGCCGGAGTAGTCGAACTCGCACGCCTGGCTTATGATTATCGGCCCGGAGCCGATGAGAAGGATTTTCTTTATGTCTGTGCGTTTGGGCATGAACTTGTCTTGTTCTCCATCATCTGAATGAACCGGTTGAAGAGGTAGGAGGCGTCATGGGGGCCGGGGGAGGCTTCCGGATGGTATTGGACGCAGAAGGCGGGGATCTCCAGGTGCTCCATGCCTTCCAGCGTATTGTCATTGAGATTTATATGCGTGAGCCGCACAGGCAGGTGGGAAAGGGAATCCGGGTCGACGCAGAAGCCGTGATTCTGGGCAGTGATTTCAATTCTGCCTGTTGTAAGGTCCTTTACCGGTTGATTTGCTCCCCGGTGTCCGAACTTGAGCTTGAAAGTGCTGCCTCCAAGCGCAAGCCCCATCATCTGGTGTCCGAGACAGATGCCGAATATGGGCTTCTTGCCGAAAAGCTCCTGAACGGTCTTGATAACATAGTGCACAGCGGCCGGGTCGCCGGGGCCGTTTGACAGGAATATGCCGTCGGGATCGCAGGCAAGTATTTCAGCAGCGCCGGTATGAGCAGGGAAAACCAGCACCTGGCACCCCGCTCTTTCCAATTTACGAAGAATGTTATACTTTATCCCGCAGTCAAGGGCAGCCACGCGGTATCCGCCGCAGCCCGGCAGCCAATCGGTGGAATCTGTTTCATGCTTCCGTCCGTCACGCCACCTGTAAGGCTTTTGGCACGTTACGTATTGGACCAGATCGATACCGTTGAGTCCCGGATATGCCTGCACCTGGTCCATCAGAAGGTTAAGGTTATCGGTGTCCGTGGCTATGATCCCGCGCATAGCACCCCTGACCCTCAAATGCCTGGTAAGGGCGCGCGTATCGATGCCTTCGATTCCGATCTTCCCGTGCTCCATCAGGAAATCAGCCAGAGACCGGTTGCTTCGCCAGTTACTGGCGAAGTCCTGGTACTCCTTTACGATAAATGCTTCCACATGTATCGCAGTCGATTCCATGTCCTCCGGATTTATTCCGTAAGTACCGGTCAAAGGATAGGTCATCGCCACAATCTGGCCTTTATAGGAGGGATCGGTCAGCACCTCCTGGTAGCCGGTCATGCTGGTATTGAAAACCACCTCACCCAGCGTTCGGCCGTGGCCGCAGAACGTGTATCCCCGAAAAACGGTCCCGTCCTCAAGCAATAATATTGCCTTGGGGCGATTCCACGGTAAGGTCATAAACTATTCCTCGATATTTTGAAAAGTTGAGCGCGCTCACGGGATGTTCTGAAACTCAATTTTAACGGGTAAGCGCGAAATAGCAAACCTTGAAAAAGCTGCGGCCAGGGGTCAGGGACCGGAAAAAAACAGCAAGCAATACTATGATAAAGTCATTATCGGATGCAATATTCTATTTTTTTACCAGTTCGCGATTGACCGGCGTTTTAATCATATTAGGATCTGGCAAGGACATAGGACATAAGGCTCTGCCGGTGCGGTTCAGGGCAGATAAAATTTCCGCTTGCCCTTTAGAATTGTTGGTGCCATTGTGAGTCCCGTTAATGTTTCCCAACGAAGAATGGATTTTTTTGCGAATGCAGGGTCAACTCCCAAACGAAGCCTGGATCGGAGTGGCTTCGAGGGCAGATATAGTCCTACGAAGTAGGGGTGGGCCCAAGAGCGTGTCAGGATAACGGCTTTTAAGAATACTATGACCATTCCAATCCAATTAATGCTGGACAAAAAAGGTTTCAAACCGGAGATTTCCGAACCCGCCGATCGCTGGGGGGGGTACGAACCTCTGTCATCCGTTTGGTTTGACGAAGATAGCGAACTTTTGGAGAGGCTGTTGGATTTCTATCCGCGAAGGAGTCCGGAGAAAATTCTGGACGCCACAGTGAACGGCGGCAGGTTTTGGAGAGACAGTAAGCGCCCGGTTATTGGCATGGACATTGACTTTCACCACAAACCTGCGATTGTGGGCGATAATACCATGATGCCCTTTCCAGATTCTTCGTTTGACGTGGTTGTGTATGATCCGCCACACATACCGAACCAGGGGAAAGATAAACTAAAGGATTTCAATACGCGCTTCGGCCTGGTCCTTCGATCATCGAAAGAGAACCGCTATACTTTTTCTCACACGTTCCCTCCGTTCCTTTTAGAAGCTTACCGGGTGTTGCAGACCGAAGGTATACTTCTTGCCAAGATCACCGACTATGTCCACCATCATCGTTATCAGTGGGCTCACATTGAACTCGTTAACGCCGCCAGTATCGTCGGCTTTCAACCTTGCGACTGCATTGTTAAGATCCGCAAAGGGCCGATCATAGACCCGAAATGGAAGAAGGCCCACCATTCTAGGCGCCACCACTGTTATTGGCTGGTGTTCAGGAAATCCAGGAAGTGCGAATAGAGGACTTAGATGGATTCCACAAAAAATGAGGGCACAGAAAAAGGCTCGAACCCACCGTCAATCCCTGCCCTCAATCCACCTGGTCCAAGCCGGCAGGCAGCTTTCTATCAACTGCTTATCGCGGCGCGCAAGCAATGGTT
>DASPQK010000351.1:0-4132 GCA_035624985.1 Syntrophobacteraceae bacterium
TGGCCACGGCTACCGCGGATGCCGCGACCAAGCGCGGTGGGACACCAGTGAATTTGCAGGGCTACTTCTCGCAATGGCTGAACTCCACCGGCATTCCGGAGTTTACGCTGGAGTATGTGACCTACCGGACACGCAAGGGCTTTCGCATCGTCGGCAAGCTCAAGCAGCCACTGGACACCTTCTCCATGCCCATCCAGGTGCGCATTGATACCGAAGGAAATCCGGAGTTGAAGACCATTGACGTCGTGGGCACGGAGTCCGATTTCACAGTGGAGACTTTTGGCCGGCCGAAATCCGGCGGCATTCATATTGATCCGAACAATTTGCTCCTGAAGAGTTCGCCGAGCTTGCGCGCGCGGGCCGCGATTGCGCGCGGCGAAGAACTCGCCGAACTTGGCAAATATTACGATGCGGTCCAGCAGTACCAGCGGGCGCTGAGCATTCAGCCCAACCGTCCCCTGGCGAATTTCCGCATGGGCGAGGCGTTTTTCTACCAGAAGAATTATCAGGCCGCGGCCAACGCCTTTCGCGAAGCCCTGGCCACGGTGCCGGAACCTGCCGAGAAGTGGACGGAGGTGTGGGGCCACATCTACCTGGGAAAGATTTTCGATATATTGGGGCAACGCGAGCGCGCCCTGAACGAATACAGCAAGGCCCGGCAAACCAACGACAATACCGGGGGCGCGCAGGACACTGTCGAAGCGCTGGTGAAGAAAGCCTACACGGAAAATGGCATGCCTGCGGTCACTCCTGCGGATGCGGGTTCCACGCCGGCGAAGGCCAAACCCGCCGATATTCCGGAGCCTGCTTCGGGCGAAAGACCTACCCTGAAGCGGCCGAACCCGTAGGAAGCACGCACCGAAAAGTGCACCGACCCTCCCCCTGGTTTTTTGAAAGTGTTGATTCTAGTGAAGATAAATGGCGGTTATGCATTTTGCACAGAAAGGCGGTGATGTATGGGGATGACAGGGCAGGCTCGCTTTCGTTAACAAAGTTAACGATTGTGAGGACTACACGTTTTCGCTCAAATCTATGAAACGGCAGCCGCGGACTTTGTGACCGTTATAGGCCGCTTCGCTCCAAAATTCCATTCTATCGGCAAATTCCCCGAAGTAATCAAGGTGAGAGTAATCCTTGCCGCCTGCAATTCCGTGGCAATGCCTACGGTATGCCCTTGCATAGGTGTAGGCGGCAAAAATATCTGTTAATTGGAGTCCTACAGATAGCTGCGAGAAGGTGAAGGTTGGCGCTTCGACGATGCGGGTACATTTCTGGCCTATCGAATGTCCGAAGATGAAAGACGAGTGGGAAATGGCAACATTCAAATCGAGATTATTTAGCCTTGAGTCGGCGATGATAACCCCATTACAGTCGCTGGTTGCCAGACCAACCGTCATGCCTTTGTTTGTCTCGTCAAGAAAGCATTGGAAGCGTTCCACAAGATACTGCAGAGCCATCGTGTACATCGATGTCTGCGAAAGTGGCTGAGTAGCGCTCTTTTTCACTATGACGGCAAATCCTCGTGCTTGATTCGCCTGGCAGAGTGGAAAGAGGTTCTTGGCAAATGCATGACGTCTCTTGCTTGTACGATTATGCGGGCTAATGAGGTCGGTTCCTTTGATCTCATGCTGCTCAGGACGCCTGCCTCTGAGTTCATCCTGAAAGAGTTTTGCCTTTAGGTTTCGATATGCGCGATCAAGCGTACGCCAGCGTTCAGATTGGAAGGCGAGGCAGGCAAGAACAAAAATAGGGGTCTGCCCATCCTTCAGGGGCACCTCGTGTCCCTGCGGAGAGCCGCTTTCGTCAACGTAGAAGATATACATAAACTACAACGGCCTACCCGTAGAGGTAGGCCGCTTGGCAGAGCAAGCTACCAAAGCCGAAGCCCTAGCTTGCCAGCTCTTACCTTTTTATACCCATCCCACGTTTGTGAGTCAACTCCTTTTTATTCATATATTTACAGATGTTCTACTTATGACGACGCGACAGTATATGCACCCGGGTTATTCACCGTTACTAATTATTCCGACAGCTAAGACGTACGGCCAAATGACTCGTATGTGTGGAACGGATGGACAATGGTGATTTTTAGCGTTGACAGACAATAGCGAACATCTGGTATAATCACTTCTGTCGATAGTTCTCGATAAGGAGGATAAAAGCATGGCATGGGAGATTTTTACGCGCAAGACACGCAGGAGTGGAAGCCCTTCCATTACTTTCAATAAATTGGGTCGCCTGTCTTTGAACAAAACAGCCACTACAATGCTAGAAAAGGACGCAGTGGAGTTTGTTCTGCTGTTGTGGGATGCCACTAAGCGTCAAGTGGGAGTGAAGCCTGTCACCAGAAAGGACGCCCGAGCCTATAAATTGGCCTATGGGAAGAAAGGCAATGGGGCTGGATTCTCGGCTAAGACCTTCATGGACTATATCGGTTACGACTATTCAGAGTCCAGGTCATGTCCGGTGAGATGGGATGAAGGAGAATCAATGTTCATTGGGGAGCTACCGGCGGACTTTCTTATCAAGAACCGCCAGCAACAGCTACTAGCAATGGGGAAGAAGGGTTGAAAGTGAGGTCTAAATAGTAAGGGCAAAAGACGTATCGGCCTCTTTTGCCCGGTTGAACCATTCCTAACGAAAGGTCGATGTTCGCGAAAGGAGGCGCATGATGCGCCACAGGTTCAGCGTTTATATAGCACGTCCCCCGCCAGAAATCAACAAAACGCTTTGGAGGGGTGTTTTCCCAGCCCCTCTCAAAGCCCTTGTTGCCGACGTAATCCATAACGCGGGGTCGTGGCAGAGAGGTCTAATGCGCCGGACTTATAATCCGGTGAAACGTGTTCGCGCACGTTCCGAAGGTCCGAATCCTTCCGGCCCCGTCATTATGGTAACATGCGGTTGAGACGAAAGTAGAAAAACAAAAATTCGATGTCACCCTCGGGAAACTCCTCAAGGCGAAGCGTGTGCCGCGTACTTCGATAAAAGCTAGCAGCAAACGCAGCCCTAAGCCAATATCGGCGAAATGAGCTTGGTGCAGGGAAGGGCTTCCCCGTGAGTTAGGTTCCTCAGCGTCTCATCAAACATCTGCGCCTGCTCGCCTCTCCGGGTGAACCGATAGGAAAACTCATGGCAGTAGCACGGGAGATGCTTTATCGACACGTGGTGAAATGAGCCTATCAGTCCACGCTTGAACAGCGAAAAGCAGTTCTCAATCGTATTGGTATGAGTGCGGCCAACCGCGTAAGAGTATGTGTGATTAATTATGCGGTGTTTGCCGGGGAAATTGTCTTTCAGGCCGAACTCGTATATCGGGTGCTCATCGGTGTAGATCACGTCCACGTCCTTGCTAACGTGCCGGGCGCCCCATCCCTCGTCGTGGGAGAGGCCTGGGTTTCTCTTTGCTCTAACTTATAACTTAAAACTGAATACTTAGAACTTTACCGGGTGGGTCCGCTCTTCTCCTCCCAATACCCCCTCAGTGCGCGCAGGATTCGAACACAGTACCATTACATTAAGTATTGACACGGTAACTTTTTCGTGGTATCATGGGTTGTGAATCGTCGGCGCAAACCCGCGTGTGCTTCCCGGAACATCCTCCCCGGTCTAAATCCCAGACCACTTTTCCCTCGTTTCTTTGTTTTTTCTTCGCTTTTGGGCCCGCAAAACACCGCTAACTCCAATCATTCCAGCACATCGGCGGCATTCGCCCGTAAGTCCAATCATTCCCGCACATACGCAAAAACAGGGGGTGGGGGGATACCAACATGGTAACGTATCCAAAATATGTCGGCGCGCCGACATTTTGGAGTGCGGCGGCTCGCCGCCGCTTTTGGGGCTGACACAATGGCGTCATCTGATTTGTTTGGGAGAAACGCACGGCATCGCAAAGGCGGGAGCAAGCTCCCGCACTCCAAGGCCGGCTTTCGCCAGCGCGAGGGGAAGACAACGAGGAAGAAGAGGAGGAGACATCCCTCGACTACGCAACCCGACGCGCCACAATGCGGCGCGGGAGAGAAAGTCGGGTCGCTCCGCTCCCTTCGACTGCGCTCAGGGCAGGCGGGATGACAATTCACGAGTCACGGGTCACGAGTCACGGCTCACGCCTCCCTCCAACGGCGGGCAGGCAGGA
>DASPQK010000352.1:0-3447 GCA_035624985.1 Syntrophobacteraceae bacterium
GCGCATCGACAACCGTTCGGACGGTCTCCACTACAAGCTCACTTGCGCTCCAACGGCACTGGCTCCAGAGACAAATTGGAAGCATGGAACCATTCCAGATTGGACGTTGCTGTTCTTCGTCGCCCAATGAAAAAGAGATACGTCGTTGCGGGATCTTCTGGGCACAGCGCATTCGCACGTTGAAGAGCAGAAGCGAACCAATCGAGCTTGTTTTTCACCCAATTCTGCCTGAACTGTGAATTCTTCTCGAACTCGCCCCAGTCGTAGAAAATCATAACTTTCAATGGAGCACGAACAAGTATCAATTTTTGAAATTCGTCTTCAGGGTGGTTACCCTTCTCGTGTTCAATGAATGCAGTAAAACAGACTGGATGATCGTCCCTATCCATGCAGTAAGCGGCATCGAATCTGAAAATGCTTTGAAAGGCGTACTGAATGTTGTTTCCATTTTTGAGGCGATATCTTAAACGATCCAAGACACCATCTTCGCCCTCGATGAAGCCAGTCCAAGTGTCATCTTCAGATCCATATGGGCCCTCTTTAGGCACCCGTCCTTGATCAACAGCATCGAACCATTCGTCTGCAAAAGCCTGGACAAACTCGGAAGGTGAGATCAAGAATTGTTCCATGACAATCCTCCTTATGTTTAGGGCCAGCATACAGTGACCTGCTTGCCCTGTGATGCAACCATCTCTTCGATTTCCTTTTTCAGATTCCGCTTCCGCATACAGCCGCGTTCAGTATTGGAAAGGGGTGGGCCTGCAAGGTAGATTTTCACTTTGTCTGAACCTAACCCGTTTCTGGAGTTGTTTCCTGTTTCTCAATTGCCTGCTATTTGGCCGGAATAATAGCATCAACTTCTACGTTCCGCATCCAAATTGAACGACGGAAAGGAATTTTTGCCTGAAATGATGAAAAGGCCGTGGTCAAAGCTACACTTTTAACACCTCAAGCTTCTTCACAAGGAGTCCGACAGCTTTGCTAAATGATTCGCCGCCTTCCATCTCCAGGACGACACGGCAGCTTGGCTGTGTAACTGCCGACTCTCCAACTCCATAGGCCGCGCCGATCTCTTTCACGTTAAAATATGTGGTATACGCTCCGTTTATTTCCCCTGGATGCGGCATGGTTGAACGCTCCAGGATACTCAATGCGTAAAGCTCCGGCCAGCAATGCCCCCTCCATCAGGCGGCGGTTAACCTGCACCAATGCACAATGTTTCGGCCGCGGGACCGCATTTTGTCGAGGGTGACCCCTCTTCCTTCGTCGGGCTGCAACGGCAGCAGTTACTCGACCTGGATACGTTTCCTGATCAAATAGATACCGTCCCGAATGGTAAGCAACAGCTTTTCGGTCCGGTCGTCGGCTTTCACCAATTCATTGAAGTGCGCCATCGCTCGGCTTTTACCATCTTTCGGATCGAAGACTCTTCCATACCACAGCGCATTGTCGGCAAGTATCAAGCCGCCGTTTCGCAAAATCCTCATCGATTCCTCGTAACAAGCGGCGTAGTCTTCTTTATCGGCATCGATGAAGATGAGGTCAGTGTTTCCGTCAGGCAGGCTTTTCAGGATTTCAAGCGCTCCACCAATCCGTAGCGATATCTTGCGGCCACTGGCGCTGCGGTCGAAGAAATCCTGCGCGATCTTTGCAAAATGAGCATTTTTTTCAATCGTCAGGACCTCGCCATCGTCGGGCAGGACCTCAGCCATAGCTAGAGCCGAGTAGCCGGTAAAGGTCCCTATATCGACTACGTGTCTAGCGCCGGATAATCGAACAACAAACTGCAAGAACCGACCCTCGACCCGGCCGGTCAGCATGCTGGGATAATCAGTGTTTGTCAGGGTAAAGCGTTCAACCTCTTCGAGGAGATCCGACATGGGAGTTGTATGCTCTGAGGCATACTGTTCCGCCTCCCTGGCCACCACGTCCATGAAACAATAGATACCCGCACCTTCCATCTTCTTTTTCAAGCCCTCTCAAACAGGTAAAAGTCGTCCTTCCGATCTCATTTCCCTTCTCATCCCGTCGCTTGCCCTGCTCATTCCGGCCCTGTCCCATCCCCTTTTCAAAAGACCCGTCAAGTTTATCAAACCCAATTCCAGCCCGGCAACTCTTCATAGCATTGCCGATCGGACAAGATAGAAGGCAACAATGGCTAAAAAACGGGAGGAAGCCTGCTGACTTGGCTGTAAAAGCAAAATCCTGTTAGCTTTGATTGTACATGAGCGGCTTCTGCACTGTTATAAATGACAGTTTGCATTTTATAGCCTATTATTTAAAATCCAAAGGGCCACGGCAATCCGCCCAGGAGCTAAAATGAGCGCCGACCTTAAACCATCATTCCGGATCGTTACCGGCTGCGTTGCTCTCCTGTTTCTGGGCGCCGGAGCATTCATCGCCAAACTGGTCATGTCCGACGTGAGAGCGGCCAGGAAGATGCAGATTTCAACGGTCACGCTGATCCCGCCTTCACCTCCGGCAGTAAAGAAAAAACCTCCCGATCCCGTGCAGCAGATGAAGAAGGACAAAATGAACGAGCAGTTTATAGAGGGTGTAGAAGATAAAGCCCGGCCGCACGAACCCGGTAAACCTGACGAAAAGCCAGGCGGCAGACAACTTGGCCTCGATGCCGAAGGCACTGCTGGAAGCGACGCATTCGGCCTGATCGGTAAAAAGGGGGGTGTAGAGCTAATAGGAAGCGGCGAGGGAGGCGGGGCAAACTATGGCGAATATGGCCGTACTCTGGAAGATGACCTCAACCGGAAGGTCAGGAAACGGTTGGAAGCAAACGGAGGAATTCCCAAGGGAAACCTGACGCTCATGGTGCAGATCGAGGTGGATCGCAGAGGCAGAATTACCAGGTTTAGAATCATTTCCGCTTCGGGCAACTCCAGGCTGGACGGCGCAGTGAGGGATACCCTCAAGCATGAGGGCGCCATCACCCAAGCGCCTCCGGAAGGAATGCCAAGGGGCGTAAACATCCGCATATCGTCACAGGGCTAGCCGGGCCGACCCCGGGACGTTGGGAAAAACCGGAGAGACTGACCGACTGGCCGCGATGGAGATATCACCATGAGGTATGCAAAGAATGTAGTTTGCGATTTTTGCGGCGCCGAAACGGAGAACGTGGAATGTTGGCCTCCCGATTCAGGACGTTACTGTGTAAACGAAGTCACTATACGGTTGAGAACCGGTGAGGACTATATCGAGAGCAGCCGTGGTAAGACCTTTACGGTTGATATGTGCCCGAAGTGCTTTGTTGAAAAGCTTGTTCCCTGGTTTGAAAGCCAAGGGGCCAGGGTTCGAGAAGAGAATTGGCATGAGTGAGTTATCAGCGGCCCTGCCCCCCGAAGATTATCGCTTCAACGCCATATTCCTCCCTGTCAGCCTTGCCGTTAAGTCCAAACAGATTGGTGGTGCGATCGGCAACCGTGCGCGAACAGA
>DASPQK010000353.1:0-6284 GCA_035624985.1 Syntrophobacteraceae bacterium
TTAAACCAAGTTATGTAGAAAGTGCCCGTTTTCATGCTTCACGGGTGAGGCGGAGCATCATGAATAATTGCGTTCAAGATTGGGCGGGGATAAACCCCGCCGCTACGTGGGGGAGGGGGAGCGCAGCGAATGCGTCGCGCGATGTATGCCCTCCTGATCACATCGATCTTGAACGCAACTTGCTGGAAATCGTATACTTTTACAGGTTTTGAGACTGCGGGGGAAGATCACCGAGCGGCGCAGACCGGCTTCAACCGCTTCGGATGAAGCGCCATGGGGACCTGCCGGATCGCTCGACGCAGCCTTACCCCCGGATCCAGTCCGGGGCAGGCCCCGGATCGAGTCCGGGGCAGGCCCCGGATCAAGTCCGGGGCAAGCCGAGGTGACCTGATATGTGCGGGATCGTAGGGTCGACAGGCCATTCCATCTCCGAACAGGCGGTGCGCGCGGCCGTGGATTCGATGCGGCATCGAGGGCCTGACGGCAGCGGCATCTTCATAGACCCCGAAAGCCCCGTCGCACTGGGGCACGCACGGCTTTCCATTATCGACCCGGCCACTGGGGCTCAACCGCTCTATTCGGAGGACGAGGATATCGTCCTTGTCTGCAACGGCGAGATCTACGACTTCGAGCGGCTGCGCGAGGAGCTGATCCTGGAGGGTCACGAGTTCCGCACCGGCAGCGACTCGGAAGTCATCATCCACCTCTATCAGCAATACGGCCTCGCCTTTGTCGCTCACCTGCGCGGCGAGTTTGCCTTCCTGCTTTACGACCGGCGCGAGCGAAAACTGCTGGCCGTCCGGGACCGATTCGGGATAAAGCCGCTATTCTTCAACGATCAGGGCGGACGTCTTCTGTTCGCTTCAGAGGCCAAGGCGATGACGGCAACGGGGCTGCTGGCTCCCCGTCTCAGCATAGAAGCCATCCGCGACTTTTTCAGCATGGTGATCCCCGACTCAATGTTCGAGGGGGTCGAAGCCGTCCCCCCGGGGTGTATGCTCATTGCCAACCTGAGAGACGGCACGCATGAAATCAGGCGCTACTGGGACTGTGACCTGCCGCCGGAAGACGACGAGAGCGAGGAGACGGATTTTGGCCGATGCCTGGCAATGCTCCGGGAAAAATTCGATGAGGCCGTGAGATTTCGCCTCAGGGCCGACGTTCCCGTGGGGGTCTACCTCAGCGCCGGCATCGATTCGGCGATCGTTGCGGCCACGGCGGCCAAATACCACCATGAAAAGGTGATGGCATTCAACATCTCCTTCCCGGAGGACGAGGCATTCGACGAAAGCCGGATGGCCCGGGAGATGGCTGCAAAGATCGGGGCCGAGTTCCACTCCGTCGAGTGCGGCCCTGAAACGCTCGTAGAAAACGCAGAGGACTGCATCTGGGTAACGGAGCTGCCTTTCCACAACTTCCACGGTGTGGGGAAGTTCGTGTTGTCCCGCCTGGCTCGCAAGTACGTAAAGGTCATCCTCACCGGGGAAGGCGCCGATGAGGTGTTCCTGGGATACGTCCATTTTCAACCGGGAAAAGGGGCGCTCATCGATCAGATGATAGACAAGCTGAAAGCGCAACAGACGCCGGGGTCTCCTCAGGGGGCGGACATGCTGGAAACACTCGGTTTCGTCCCTATGCCCGACTACGTCTATATGCTGTCGCCGAGAACGCAAAAGCTCATTCTCAGCGTTTTCCACAGGAAACATCGGCCCCGGCTTAAAGCACGCCGACCTGTGCAGAGGCTCAGGGAGCGGATCGACCGGGACCAGACGGAAGGGCGGCCACCAGTGAGGAGGATGCAGTACGCCTGGATAAAAAACATGCTCGCCCCTTACCTGCTCACCATTCTGGGCGACCGCCCCGAACTGGCACATTCCATCGAAGGCAGGACTCCTTTCCTGGACCACCATCTCTTTGAAGCAGCGCGCCATATCCCGGACCGTTTCAAGATTTGCGGCGGCGTCGAGAAACACGTGCTGCGGGAAGCCTTCAAAGAGAGGGTCACCGAAGCAATTTACTCCCGTAAGAAATGGCCTTATTCCGCGCCGCCGGTGTGGATTGAGAAAGGACGGCATCCCGGTCTGGACGCCCTTCTCGACAAATATCTCAGCCGGGAGGCCATCGAGGAGAGCGGCATTTTCCGTTACCGGCAAATCAATGCATGGCGGTGGTTCCTGAAGCTACTTTTCTTCGACTGCCTGTTCAAAAGAAGACTGAACGGCGCATTGGCGTTCATCCTGACCGTCCAGATCCTCGATCGTCTCTTTGTTCGGAATTTCGAAGAAAAACTGAACCGCCCGAATGGTTCATTGCTATAACGGACGACAGAAAGCCGGCCCCCGAAGTGTACCTAATCGGGGGTCCGATGTCGGAAAGCAGAGAAAAACATCCCACGGGCCGGGAGATCGTGTCAACTTTCTTTTGACGCTTGCTATAATATTTGAAGCAGGCCCGAGGACCGAAACCGAGAACTGAGAGTGGAAAACCGCTCAGTGTCTCTTTTCCACAGTGAAAATACCTGGAGGTTGCCCGGATGAGGGAAAAAAAGCGAACATGTGAAGGATTGACGAGACGAGATTTCATCAAAACGGTTGGAATGGCGGGACTCGCTTCAACAGGATGGGAGATAACCAGGCCCTGCGCCGCCGCCGAGCAGACCGAGCCCGGCAACCCCACCCTGCCCAGGCGCAAACTTGGGAAGACGGGCGTCGAAGTGTCGGTCCTTGCGCTTGGCGGAATGTTCGATACGGTCAACAATCAATCGGTCCTCAGACAGGCCCGCAACTGGGGCGTCAATTTTTGGGATACCGCGCTGGTCTACGGCAACGGACTGAGTGAGGAAGGCTATGGCCGTTTCCTCAGTCGATATCCGGATGCGAGAAAGGACCTGTTTATATCCACCAAGATCACGCCTCGCGCGCTGGACGCCCTTACGGCGGAATTAGACAAGAGTCTCAAGAGACTGAACGTCGAATGCGTGGATTTGTTCCACATCCACTGCATTGAAGATTTCAGTCAAATAGCCGATCCAAAGGGGTTCAGGGAATGGGGTTCCCGGATAAAACGGGCCGGCAAAATTAAACTTTTAGGGTTCACCACGCACACCAACATGGAGAAATGCCTTATCGACGCCGCCAAAACGGACTGGATAGATGCGATAATGCTCACTTACAATTTCCGGCTGATGAACACTTCGAAGATGAAAGAAGCGGTTGCAGCCTGCGCGGAAAAAGGAATCGGACTGATCGCCATGAAAACTCAGGGCAGCGGACCGGCTAAAACAGAGAGCGAAGCCGAACTCCAGATAACCGCAAGATTTCTCGAGAAAGGATTTACGGATAAGCAGGCAAAGATAAAGGCCGTGCTGGAGAACCCGAACATTGCGAGCGTGTGCTCCCAGATGCCGAACCTTACGATTCTGTCGGCCAACGTTGCCGCGGCCAGAGACATGCCCAGCCTGAGCAGAAGCGACTTTGAGCTGTTGGAAAAATTCGCCGAAGAAACTCACCATACCTACTGCGCCGGATGCGGCAGCATCTGCAGTGAGGCTGTGGGCGCCGCGGCGCCTATAAGCGATATAATGCGGTGCCTGATGTATTACCACGATTACGGCGAACGGGACCTAGCCCGCGAGGTTTTCGCAGGTCTGCCCGGCAGCCGGCACGGCACGCTTGCCGGAATCGATTATTCCCGCGCCGAGAAAGCCTGTCCAAGAAAACTGGCAATTTCAAAGCTTATGAGGGAGGCTTGCGAGATACTGAAGGGTGAAGGGTGAACCCCGCGAGACGCGGGGCAGGGCACGCGGGAGCGAAGGGAGCGAGGCGCGGGGCTGAGTGCCGGAGTGAATCGTGATCCGTGAATGGGAGAAAGGGAAAAGCCCAAAAACACGGCGCTCCACTCACCAGACTTTTGTCCGGCTCACCTGTTCGCCGCAGCCATGTTGAGCATGGCTGGAGTTTCGCACCCCTGGCCGACCGCCTGGACGCGGGGGCGTTCCCGTGAAATTCCGGCCCAGGAAATCTTATCGTGTTTTGCCCCAAAAGTGAGAGGAGGGCCTGGAGGCCATCTGATTATTTTATCATATTAAATTTGGGATATTGGGTATTACTTTCCCCCGATATCTCCCCCTCATTTTCCCCCTTTACGACCGGATTCCGCGTGTATAGAAATAAACCGTGTTGGAATAAGAAACATTTGGATTTACCTCCTGAGAAAGCCAAACCCTGCGTGAGCCGGGGACGGAAAGCCAACGGGTCTCTCACGAGACGGCCGGGTCGCCTGGAAATTTTTCAATAGGGGCGTTTGGGCTTTTTAACGCCGTCACCGTTCAGGGTGCAGGATGCCAGATCAAATCCGGTTCGCCACAATTACAGTCTTATATCCCACCAGCGCCGGCAGCTATGACCGGCCGCGCAACCCGTCCTATAATCCAGCGAGGGACACCGTTCAAATTTCTAGCGAGGCGCGGGAAAAATCGCGGGAATTCCTGTTGAAACTGCGGCAGGAGTCTTCAGCGCAAAATACCGGTTCTTCGGGCAATCAGCCGCAAAGCACGGCCGACATATTCGATATGCCCGCAAATGCGACAAAAGAGCAAATCCGCAAGGCTTACATCACAGCCGTAAAGAAGTATCACCCCGATAATTTTGCCGGTTTTTGTCCTGAATTCCAAAAACTTGCCGAAGAAAGGACAAAACAGATCAACCTCGCCTACAGGAAGTTGAGCGGGTGGGACGCCTGAATGGGCCTCCTCCGGGCTAGCATTTTGCCATCAGCGCACCTGTCTTTGCTGCGTTAACAAATACGGCGCTGAAATTCCTTCCATTGCTAAATCTTATGTTCCGGCCACCCACGGCCTGTTCGGGGTCAAAGATCTGGCAGGGAACGTTGACCATCCAAAGCTCTCCGGTGTCTCGAAATCCTTCCGATCTTCATCTTTTCACGCGAAACGCGCACCCTACACCGGAATATCCTTGCAAGTACCTGAAGTATGAGTATTATGAGGAACATCCATATGGCAAGTCGAAGATCCGAGAGAAAAACGATAAGGAGTGCCAACTATGCTCGTTCCTGATGAAGCGAAACTTAATGTGGTTCTTAGGTCAGGACACCACACTATAGCAGAGGCGCGCATGGTTATTGATGCACTAGACGGGCTCGTGATGGCAGGAGTCTGGGGTGGTATAATGTCAGAGAATCCTGACATCGGTAGTTTTTTATCGAGAAACATTCTAAATGATGATCGGAAACGGCTGAAAGCTCATTCGCGCTTTTCTTCAGGCAACCAGCGGCGGCAGATTGACAAGGTTGAAGATGCAACTATCCTATTCCTGTCCTCAAGTCCACCGGAAGACCTTCGCGACTTTGATCCCTATGATCCAATGCATGCTGCGGTCCGAGATGGTGTAAACTGCTATCTGCGCCGCTTGCTATTCCAGCGGCTCCCGAAGCTTTATGAATCGCTTTTTTCATTCGCCACTCTTACGAACGCAGAGCATCATTCCCCCTTGCTTATTGAGTTATCTATTTTCCTAGGGATACTTTCATTACCCGTTGTCTTGACCTACGGGCTTGCGAAGGCTGCGGTTGCAATACGTAAGGCGAACGCGGAGGCCGATATAAGAGAAACCGAAGCAAATATTCGTAAAGAAGAGCTGTCACAGAAAAAGCTACAGACAATGATTTTGCAACACTTAGAGTCTGCGGTTAGCGAACTGAAGCCAGAGCATATTCCAAAGGAAGCCATTGCCGTAGCGGCGCAGCTTTCTACGACCTCTATAGCAGATCTCAGTTCCAAGCCTCTTATCGGTTCAGTAAGTCTAGGCATTACTACCAAATCGTGAAGTTGTAACCAGTGGAAGAACGGACCTTTAAATAAGAAATAAAACCGGCAGGGCCGACTGTGATGGAACTCTTGCGTGGGCCAAAGCCACACCGCGCCCATCGATTTATCCTCTAATCCGTGGGCGTCTAAGGTTAGGGCGTTTAGGTGAAAAGGAAAACTACACGCTACTCTCCTCCTCCCTGAGAAATGAGGCGCCAAAATACTCTCCGTTTCTGTTTCATACATTAATGTTCTGTGAAATCAGCATGTTGGCAAGATCCTTTGAACAGCTACACTCGTAGATGATTCTGGCTTGACGCCCCTGCTTCATGAGCATATCCTGACCGCGTAAGGGATTTTGAAGGGTAACGGAGGTCAAGACGGCGATCCACACCCATACCTCAACGGGACCCGGGGGCGTAACAGTCCGCTGGACAGACTTTGAGGTGATGAGGGAAGA
>DASPQK010000354.1:0-6112 GCA_035624985.1 Syntrophobacteraceae bacterium
CTTCTTTTCTTCACAGCATTGCCGAGTGTGCCGTCGCTTTCGAGCGCATTCTTGGCTGTCCTCAGGACCTCGATTGGCTAAGGGCAAACTCAGACCGGCCCGTCATTGTCGGTGTTAGCCCGGCAGGAGCGGACCGCCTGATCGGGTCCCCCGGATCGGGGTCTGCCCCGGAAGCGCGTCTTACACGATCTCCGGGGATGCCATCGGGGGATTTTGCCCCCGATGAACCTCCATCGTATGAATCTGACGAAACTGTGGACATGCTCGATGGCGCCGAGGTTATGCTCACAGGGGGTGAAACAGCACAGACGGGCATAGCGGCAGGTCCGGTGGTTCACGTTTGCGAAAGCGAACTCGACGGATTCCCTCATGGCGCAGTAGCCGTAGCCAGGGATGCGAGTCCAAGGCTGAGCGGCGTCTTGCGCAGGGCTTCAGCCGTCGTTACCGAAGTCGGCGCTCCGATCGGGCACCTTGCGACCATAGCAAGAGAACTGCGCATCCCGGCCATTCTTGGCGCCTACGGAGCAATGGAGCGATTGCCGCAGGGGACCGTAGTTACAGTGGATGCGGGAGAAAAAACGGTTTACCGGGGCATAGTGGAGCCGCTGCTGGCCTCCCGCGCCTCCGGCGCCGACCTGTATCCGACCGATCCCGAATACGTCACCCTCCGTCGTCTGCTCCGCTGGATAATGCCCCTGGACATCATAGACCCTGACTCCGGGGCATTCACCGTCGCCAATTGCCGCACTTATCATGACATTATTCATTTCGCTCATGAGAGGTCCATAGAGGAGCTTCTTAAGATTCAACACCACGCTCCGGGGCTGAAAAGCCGGTATGTGCGCAGGCTCGAAATCGACACGCCCCTGGATTTGTTCGTGCTCGACATAGGTGGAGGGGTCTCGCCCGCCGCAGGCGCCTCTGTCCGAATCGATGAGGTCATCTCCAGGCCTTTCCTTGCATTCCTGCGGGGGCTGACTTTCAGGGAAGTCTGGGACCGTGATCCCGGCTCCCTGAGCATGAGGGATATAATATCAGGGCTTGACCGCACGTTTTCCGCCATAATGGAGCCTCCTGAATACGCCGGAAGAAATCATGCGATCCTGGCGGAAAACTATATGAATGTCGGTCTTCGACTCGGTTACCATTATAGTGTCATTGACAGCTATCTCAGCGGCAATGTTAATCAAAATTACGTATATTTCCGTTTCGCCGGAGGATTTGCAGATGAAAATCGCCGCAGACGGCGGGCAGAGCTCATCCGGGGTATCCTGGATCGACTGCGCTTCAAGGTGACCGTCAAGGGCGATCTTGTTTTGGGAAAGCTTAAGCTGGCGGTCAACCAGGAGGTGATATCGGCTCTGACGGTCCTGGGAGAGCTCACCGGGTTCACCCGCCAGATCGACCTCGCGATGGATTCGGACCACAAGGTCGAGCAGTTGGCAAGGCTGTTCAGGGAAAAATCCGGGCGTCTGCCACCTGAATGAGAGGATAAAGCGTGCGTATCGTCTCGGGAATATTTCAAAAGTTGCGCGAGCGGCGGCTGGATCGGGCAGCGAAGTTTCTGGAAGTATTGAAAGCGCGGTATCATACTTTTCGCATCCTGCTTGCCAACAATGAGTACTCGCTTGACCTGATGAGATCGGTGGACCAGTCTCTGAGGTCCGGTAGTTCAGATCTTCCCGAGCTGGCCGAGGAACTCCTGAGCGTCACCTATGAGCTTGTCGATGGGCTTAACAGGCTTAGCGAGGGACGTCACGAAAGGCTGTTTGAAACGCACCACAACCTTGCCGACGCCATCCGCAGGGAACTCGACTCCATGATGGCTGCTAAATCCTGCACGCCGGCTTGCGTGTTCATGGATGAGCTTTCGACCGATCTGCGCAGGGAAGTGGGCGGTAAGGCCGCCAACCTGGCCCTGTTGCGCAGAGCCGGTTTTCCCGTTCCAAACGGTTTTGCCGTGACCTCGAGCTCATGCGGGGGAATGCTGGCTGCCAACGGCCTCGACATATTCATCCGCCAGAGGGCGCAAAAGCTTGAGGCTGGCTACAATCGCGGGGCAGACTTCGAAGCTGACACGGATGAAATTCGTCTTCGTATTCTCGATGCGGTCCTCCCGGAAGAATTCGAAAAAGAGCTTCGACGCGCCTACGAACGGCTGGTCGGCCCTTTGTCCGATGAAAGCGGGTCTTGCTCGCGGGTAGGAGGGCCGGGGACTGTTTCCGTTCGAAGCAGCGCTCTGGTCGAAGACCGGGCGGAGCACTCTTTCGCCGGTCAGTTCAAGAGCGTGCTTAACGTGATCTCGTTCGACGGGTTCAAGGATGCTCTCAAAGAAGTTATCGCGAGCACCTACAGCCCCAGGTCGATTTCTTACCGCCTCCACGCCGGACTTCCGCTCGCCGGGTACGATATGGCCGTCTTATGCCAACGAATGGTGCAGGCTGAGTCTGCGGGGATTGTGTTCACCGTGGATCCGGCTGCGCCCGAAAGCGGGCGGATGCTCATCAGCGCCGTCCCCGGGCTGGGAATTGCAGCGGTGAGCGGGAGCGCGCCGGTGGATATGTACAGGCCCTTGAGAGAGCACGCAGATAGCGAAGCGATGGAAGACTGGGCGCAAATTGCCGAAAAGACTCGCAGAATTTCAGCCAGAACTGAAGGAGGAGTCGAGGAAATCGAGTTGTCCGGGACCGAACGTAATCTTCCCGTCCTGCCCGAAGAACGGATCCGCTCTCTTGTTCGCCTCAGCCGCAGAGTTGAAAGCCTGCTCGGAAAGCCTCAGGACATTGAGTGGGCTGTTTCACGGGAAGGTGAGATCATGGTGCTCCAGTCAAGAGACATCAGGCTCACTCTTAAAAACAGGCGGACGGCGGAGGCTGCCCGAGGCGAGGTGCTCTTGAGAGGAGGGGTCTGCGCTTCTCCGGGTCGCAGCGTCGGAAAGGTCAAGATAGTACATTCCACAGGCGATTTTGACGCATGGCGGAAAAATTCGGCTCGCGGGCCTGAAATCCTGGTGCTTCCCCAGAGCATCTCCGACGCTGCCGGTTTCATTGCCGACTTCGAAGGCGTAGTGGTCGATCTTGGCAACCCTGCGGACCACTTGGCCGTCGTGGCTCGAGAATACTCCCGCCCTATGCTGACAGGGGCAGGCAAGGCTGGCCAAACGCTCCGGGACGGCCAGTGGGTGGTCCTGGACGCGGACATGGCAATTATCTATAAAGCGCCCGAAGAAGTATGGGAAGGCGCCCAACAAACCGTCAACACAGCGCCCCCAAAAGTCGAAGGGCTGCCAAAATCGCCGCCTTATGCACGCGGCGATTTTGCTGGACCGGGCGGGCGGCTTGCGCATGCTGACAGGGTCGGCATGCCGCCCGAGACAACCCGGCTGAGGCAGTTGATCGAGCCTTTGAACCTGACCGACGCATACGGTCCGACATTTTCCATCCAGGAATGCCGCTCCCTTCACGACCTTATCCGCTATGCCCATGCAATGGCTGTCATGGCAATGTTCCAGACCGGAGACGACATTTTGGAGTCGGCGGAAGTTCTCGTAAGGCGTCTCGATGGCGCCGTTCCGCTGCATTTCCTTATTATGGATCTGGGCGGCGGCATAGCTCCCGGCAGCAGGACGTTCAAGGTCCGGCTCGATGAGATCCTGTCGGTTCCCATGCTGGCTCTCTGGAGAGGAATGCTGACGCCGGGACTTCGATGGAGCCAGCCGCCGCCGGCGGCCATGGTTTCAGGGCTTCTTTCCCGCTCCATGCTCGACTCCGGCAGCGCCAGGCCCGTCGGCCGGCAAAACTATGCTTTGATCACACGCGACTATCTGAATCTGAACGCCCGCGTCGATTACCATTTCGCAATGGTGGACACGGTTTGCGGCACGAACCCCAGGGAGAACCACGTCCGTTTCAGATTCAAAGGGGGAGGGACAACTGCCGTCCAGCGGGAGCGGCGCGCAATGTTCATAACTGAAGTGCTCGAGGCGAATAATTTTTTCGTCGACCAGCGCGGCGACTTGGTGACCGCCTCAATTCTCGAAACCCGGCAACCCGAAACCGAGGACCGGCTCGTTATGCTGGGAAGGCTGCTGGGCTTCAGCAGGCTGCTCGATGCAACCATGCGGGACGATACCGTCGGTCGAAAAGTGGCGCAGGCGTTCCTGGACGGCGACTACGGATTAAAAACGTTGAACGTTGAACGGTGAACGGTGGGCGGTAACGTCTATTTCCGTCACGGTTCACGGCTTTCCCGTTCATGAGTGATAAAAGCGCATGGCGGGCAATTCTACGGCGGTGAGACGGTTTCCGTAGGCTGCTCCTGTGTCGATGCCGATTTTGCCCGGAGCGACGAAGGGTGTCTCGAAAGGAGTGTGGCCAAAGACGATCACTTCCTTTGAAGCCCCTTCATCGTAAAGGAATCTTTCCCGCACCGTGAGAAGACGGTCCAGCGGACAACGATCCAGGTCCTCGCCGGGAATGATCCCCGCGTGGATAAAAAGATAGCCGTCCAGCCTGAAGTATGGCCGGAGCGCTTCCAGAAAACGGATGTGTTCCACAGGCATAAAGGAAAGATCGTTCAGAGAACGGACCGGACTGTTAGAATAGCTCTTCAGGGTATCTTCCACGCCTATGGACCTGAGCGTACGCAGATAATCGACATTGCCTGTCCGGGAATACTCCAGCAGGCTGTGTTCGTGATTTCCGAGCAGAAATACCGCGTTTCGCACTTTCCTTCCAACCTCCAGGAGGTACTCGATCACCTCACGCGTACAGGGTCCCTTGTTGATGTAATCGCCCAGAAAAATCAGGAAATCCCTCTCCGCATCGAGGGGCAGCCGTGAGATAAGAGAAGTGAGACTTTCATGGCGCCCATGAATGTCGCCCACGGCGAATATCTTGTATTCCGGAAAAGACTGCAATTTTAACCCCTTCGGAAATCGCTCGAACACAGTCAGTATATCCCATCGAATTCAATACTCAATGGTTGTCATTATCAGCCTCCGCCGGCTGTTATCCGATCTTGTCAAAGCAATCTGATTCCAGGTGCTTGTCTTTTAAGGTAAGCAGATCTGAGCAAATTGAAAGCCGAGGGCCCGGACCGGATTGTTGAGTCTGGGCCAAAGTTTCCCCTGCTTGTTTCTCTCCGGCCGATGACATCTGCCGATAACCGTGGTCGTTTTCTTCAAAAGTTTCTGGCCCAAAAGAAATACAGGAAGAAGGTTATGTTTCTGGCGTGATAAGCAGTTCATACTTGACTAAATGGTGAGTGTTTTTCATCGGGACGCGGTCCAGCTTGAAATTGTATTTTTCCGCCAGAGCAACCACCTCGCCGGCATCATCATAGGTCATGAGAAACCTGCCTGCCGCCCTGGACAAGAGTTTAAATAAACGTTCGTGATCTACAACGTTATGGAGATATAAACGCCTGCCTGCTCTGGCTCCGCCGGCGGTGTAAGGCGGATCGACAAAAAAGGCAGCCATCTGCTCTTCCAGATGTTGTTCGATGACGGCAAAACCGTCTCCGTGAACAAATTCGATCTTTTTGCGGTAATGCTGGATTGTCCGGATACGATCCACCAGAGTTGCAGGATACCACCTGGAAAGCAGCCCTTTTCCATTTTCTCCCTTTTTGATAAGGCTGGCCCCCGGCGACATAATTCCTCCTCTTTGCATCCTGTTGCGAAGCAGGGACCGGAATGCAATATCCTGAGAGGAAGTCACCTTACCGTTCAAAACTTCAGTGACGTTCTCATGTGTTGCCTTAAATTCTTTGATACGTTTACAAAGCCATTCTGCATCATCAAGGATTACCTCCCAAACCGCTGCAACATCGCCATCCAGCTCAACCATCACCACCTTGTCGGCCAGGCTGAATACGGCGACGGTAAGAGACGCAATCGACCCGCCCGCAAAGGGCTCCACAAAGACGGCCGGTCGATATCCAATCGATCGAAGCCATTTTTTTATCTCTGGAATGAGCCAGGTTTTTCCCCCGGGATAACGAAAGGGGCTCAATTGTTTCACCTGGGCTACATTGACTATTCGCTTCCGGCCCTCAGGCTTTTTGAGGAATTGTCCGCATTGCGGATCAAACACTGCCATGGATTTCATTC
>DASPQK010000355.1:0-5629 GCA_035624985.1 Syntrophobacteraceae bacterium
GCCGATAATGCGGGTCACACGTGAGGGTCATGAAGGAGTCGATCACATCATGGGCCGCCATCTGGCGAAGCCCGTGGAGCAGGGTGCCGGTGTAATCGATCATAATCCGCGGGTTCAAGCCCTCGCCGGCCAACCGGGGTATGAACTCCCCCATGCGTTTGTAGCACCGGCGGAAGACCTCCGCGTTGTGACGATCTTCTTCGTAGGGGCTCTCCTGCATGAACTGGAGATTGCCGACAAGCGGTTCATAGCGCATGGCGCTCCCGCGCCCCGGACCTCCAGCCGGGATGAGAGGCTGGTGCATGTGCAGGGCTATTGCGCAACAGCCGCGGGCGCTGTCGAAATCTATACCGCTCTCGTCGAGAAAAACCGGTCTATTTCGACCGGCGCACACGGTCTCTTCAACAGTCCCTTCCGAACCGCACAGATTGGGAAGGCCGTTGTAATATTCGCGCATATCGCTCATCTCATCTTAATAGTCGTGTGAGATAATCTCCTGCGCCCTCCGGCAAATCTCCCGCGCATAGTCGGTCCACAGCCCCTGACCCCAGTAGCGGTAGCAACTCGTTTGCGAAGTCAGCAGATGAAACAGCGCGTTCCGATACCGGGATTCATTGGCAGGCATGTTTGGCACGATGAGCTTTTCGAAAAAAAGTGAACTGACCTTTTCCATAGGACCCAAAACATTTTCGTAGCCGCACACCCAGGACAGATTGTTCGTCCAACTGCCGCCCTCCATGTTGAAGCGATGGTCTTCTTTCCTGAGTTCTTCCACGGTCCGCTCCAACTTCTCGGGGCCGTCTCCCGGTTCGATGCGTTCCCAGATGCGAGACTGATGAAGGGGCTGAAGCGTTGGGAAGTCGTCCTCCTTTATGCCAAGCGAGAAAAGATATTCCAGGTACTCGGAGACGTTCACAATGGGCACATCCGAACCTGAGCATTCGCGGACGACCTCCATGTACTTGGCGGGGAACTCGTTCATCATCACGCCTCCGTTTTCTCCGTCGGCGATCTGGGTGACAAGCGGCGGGACCTGTCTGGCGGCAAGTTCCCAGCGGGAAAGCCCCCTGGCTTCGTAGTACGGCTGCATCTGGCCTATCAGCTTGGTGTCGCTGCCCTGCGTCTTGATGATGGCGATGATGGCCGCGGTTTGGCCTCGAGAGTTGCGGCAAACGAGGCGATGCGGGATATGTTTGCGATCCGGCGCGGCGCCGCTGTCGAGCCGTTCCACGGAATGCTCCTGGACAAGGACCCACTGGTATCCGCAGTCCTTCAATGTCTTCACGAACTCGTAAGCTACGTCCGGGTGATTTGGCAGGGCCATTTCGGAAGGAGAGAATCCACGCACGCGGCTCAGGGCTTCCAAGCCGAAAATGGCCGCAAAGTGATTTCGCCAGGCTTTGACATGCAGGCGATAATCCTGCACGGGAGTCGAAGGGGCGACGGCATGCCCCCAGGGCGTCCCCAGCCATTCCACAGCCGGTCGATAGTCAGGGTCAAGGGTTATGGTTTTCAGACTGTCGAAAACATCGTTTGCCCCCATCCGTCGAAGGCCGTGCAGCAGAGTGCCGGAGTAGTCCAGCATCACGCGCGGTTGTTTGCCCTGATTCATCAACTGCGGAATAAACTCGCCCATGCGCTTGTAGCACCACAGAAAAACCGGGGCGTTGTGGTTGTCGCCAATTCCCTGGTTATCCATCATGTATTTGAGGTTGCTGATGATTTCGGCACTGCTGAGGTCGTTTCCGCCGGCCGGGATGAGAGGCTGGTGCATATGCAGCCCAATGGAGGCCGCGCTCCTGATGCGTCCAAAATCAATTCCGCTCTCATGCAGATAGATAAGCTTTCCTTCGTTGGCCCTCATGGCCCGGGCACACAACTGCTCGGACCCCGAAATGTTAGGCAGACCGTCGATATATTCGGGCAAATCCTTCACAGGCAGATTATTCACTCTTTTGGCTCCATTCTAAATAGGCTCTCCGGGCGCCGCTCGATGCTTTGAGTTGCCTTTCATTTGTGGCGGATATGTTCGTAAATTGACAGATACTTCGCACCCGGGTTGTTCCATGAGAAGTCATAGCGCATTCCGTTCCGGATAAGCCGGCGAAACTCCTCCGGATAGAGGTTCCACAGACCCAAGGCGCGGTACAGCGCCGATTCGACGGCAAGATGATCCAACTGGTGAAAGACATACCCGTTGCGCTCCTCGGGCGGTTTATCCCAACGATGGTCCCGGTCAAAGACCGTATTCACAAGGCCCCCGACAGCGCGCACGATGGGTACGGTGCCGTACTTCAAGCCGATCATCTGGGGCAAACCGCACGGCTCGAACAAACTTGGCATGATGAGCATATCCGCGCCGGCGTAAATCATGTGAGAGAGTTCTTCATTATAGCCGATCTCAAGGTGGCAGTCCGGATTGTCGTTGAGATAATTCTTCAGATGCCAAAAATAGGAGTTGATGTCCTTCTCCGGGCTGCTGCCCAAAAGCACGAACTGGGCGTTGTGCTGCAAGCAGAAAAACAGCACGTGCCGTATCAGGTGCAAGCCTTTCTGCGGGTCCAGTCGCCCTATGTAGGCGACGATCGGTTTGTATTCTTTACGCATCCATAACCTGTCGCGCAGAGCTTCTTTGTTGCGGTATTTCTCCTGGATGTTTTCCATGTTGTAACGAAAGGAGATATAATGATCGACCTCAGGGTTCCATACGTCGTAGTCCACGCCGTTGAGCACGCCATCGAACTTCACACGGTGAGTTTGCAGCGTATGTTGCAGGCCGAATCCCTGGTCGGTGTTGCATGCCTCCCATGCATGATGCGGTGAAACGGTCGTTATGAAGTTCGAAAAAACAACCCCGCTCTTCATCAGGTTCACTGCACCAGGGTTGAAGTTGTCGCGCATGCGTTCATGGCGCATGAAATATTCCGGACGCCCCAGGCCGGTGGCCCACAACACGTCTTGGCCTGTGACGCCCTGGTGCTTGAAATTATGGATAGTGTAACAGACCCGCTGGTTCCCCAACCCTGAATGATTGTACATCTCGAAGAGCAGGACAGGGACGATTCCGGTTTGCCAGTCATGACAGTGGATGATGTCGGGACGGCGGCCGCTCTTGAGCAGGAATTCCAGCGCGGCCTTGCTGAAAAAGGTAAAACGGCTGACCTCATCGGCGTATCCGTAAAAGCCGCCCCGATTAAAGAAATTGTTCTTCGAGTGAGGTTCGATAAAATAGCAGCGCAGGCCGCGCACATCACCGAACCACACCGAGCAGTGAATCGAACCGCCATACCAGGGCACCCATAAGTCGTGATAAACTTTCTCCAAGCCGCGGATTTGGTCGTAGCGCATGCAGTCATACTTGGGCAGGATTATTTCCACGCTTTTGCCGCGCACCTGCAGCTCGCGGCCAAGGCCATAGACTACATCGCCGAGTCCGCCCACTTTGGCAACCGGGGCACACTCCGAGGCGATTTGAATAATGTGCATCCTTCATTCTCCTGGTTCACAGCCTGGTCTTCGGAAAGTTTATCCCGCCTGCGGAATACTTACCAGTACTAAGATGACATCGCATACGGCATTCTTTCGACCAGTCGTTCCCGATCCCATCTCCCATAGGTATGCGTCAGGCTCGGGCGTACTACGCCGAGCTTTCGGGATGGGACGATGGGGATCGATTGACCGTTGTATCCAAACTTGATATCCTACATCTTCTCAGGGGAGAGTCAATCCCTTGCAGGCCATCCAGGCTCCTGGAGCGCATCTGCCAACAGGCTAACTCACAGATGCCCAATAGCTGCATGTATTGGAAGGGGCTAACCCGATCATAAGAGGAAAGGGTGGGCAAAAAACTCTGCCCACCCTGCCTTGTTTAAACCATTTTCAGAGATCAAGCAGCCGTAACTTGAAACACCCTTACGAACAGGAACTCTTCAACTTGCGGATTTCTTCCGTAAAAACAGGAACGAAGTTAAAAAGGTCCTCCACGATTCCATAGTCGGCCTTTGTGAAAATTGGCGCCTCGGAGTCTTTATTTACGGCTACGATAAACTTGGAGGACCCCATGCCCGCAAGGTGCTGGATGGCCCCCGAAATGCCGACAGCCATGTAGAGAGTTGGATTTACCACTTTTCCCGTCTGGCCCACCTGATCGGAATGAGGACGCCATCCCGCATCCACAGCGGCGCGGGAAGCTCCAACAGCGGCGCCGAGAACCTTTGCCAGTTCTTCCAACATTCCATAATTTTCCGGCCCCTTCATGCCGCGGCCGCCCGAGACTATGATGTCAGCCTCGGTAAGTTCCACTTTGCCCGTGGTATCGAGGTCCATAGCCTTGACAACAGCGCGGGGTTCGGGAACCGAGACCTGCACTTTGTCCACTTCAGCCTTGCTGTCTTCCAGGGGAGCAAGGCAGTCCATTACATTCGGACGGCAGGAAATCACAGGCAGAGCGCCCTGCGCCCATTCACACCAAGCGAAGCATTTGCCGGCAAAGATGGGCCTTTTGGCTTTGATCTCACCGTTTATGCAGGCGATTTCGGTGCAGTCCTGGGCTAAACCGGCCCGCAGCCGCGCAGCCAGGCGCGCTCCAAGGTCCTTTCCGTCAACAGAGGCAGGCAGGATAAGGGCCGCCGGATCGACTTGGGCAACTATATCGGCAATCACGGGCACATAGGTCTGGGCCACATAATTTGCCAAGGCCGGATCATCGGCCGCATAGACTTTATCGACAGCATAACGGCCCAATTCCGCAGCCTTCTCAGCAACACCGGCCCCCACCGCTATGGCGCACAAGTTTGTGCCCAGAGCATCCGCAAGCCTTTTCCCTGCACTGGCCACTTCATAGCTGACACGGCGGAAGACGCCTTGACGAAATTCGGCAATGACGCACACACATTTTGCCATTTTAGCTCTCCTTGGCTCAGATCACTTTAGCTTCTTCATGCAACGATCTAACCAGCTCCACCGCTTTGCCGGCCGTATCCAGGCCGCCGTCTATGATCTTTCCCGCCGCCCTTTGCGGAGGCATCTGGAGGGAAGTCATAAGGACTCTGGCAGATCCCGGTCCAACCTGTGAAGCGTCGATGCCCAGGTCGGAGAGCTTTTTTACGGCCAAAGGCTTTTTCTTGGCTTTCATTATGCCGGGCAAAGAGGCATATCTCGGGTTCCAGACGGCGTGAGAGCCGCCAAAGGTGACAAGGGCGGGCAGAGGGGCCTGGATGACTACTTTGCCTCCCTCGATGGGTCGATCTATCGTCACGTTGGTTCCATCCGAATCGAGGGCAACGGCCAGAGCCAGGTGGGGCCATCCGAGCAGTTCCGCCACCATGGGTCCCCGCTGTGCCTCGTCGTAATCGACGGCGCGGGAACCGCACACAACGATGTCGGGGTTGATCTCCTTGACGGCGGCAGCAAGGGCCATGGCCACACCAAGGCTGTCGCTTCCATCCAACGCGGGGTCGTCGATCAAAACGCCGGTGTCTGCGCCCATGGCCAGGGCAGTTCGGATGGATTCGACCACCCTCTGAGGGCCCCAGCTCACGATGGCAACATTTCCACCGTGCTTTTCCTTCAGACGAAGGGCAGCTTCGAGGGCAAATTCGTCATAGGGGTTGATGATCCATTTGAGATC
>DASPQK010000356.1:0-7044 GCA_035624985.1 Syntrophobacteraceae bacterium
TCTGGCCGCCTCTCTCGAGGTAAGTTGATGTCAGTCCTTCATGGCGCTGAGAACAACGTGGCTTATATCAACGACTTTGATGCTTTCTTTTTCGAGGTTCTTGACGCCGTCCCCTAACATTGAGCGGCAGAACGGACAAGCGGTGCAGACAGTGTCCGCGCCGGCTTCCACGGCCATTTTTGTTCGCGCCATATTGATGCGTTCGCCCTCGTTCTCCTCCATCCACATCCCGCCGCCGCCTGCGCCACAGCAGAAGCTGAGCTTGAGGTGCCTGCTCATCTCGGTGGGCGCCCTGCCTGTCGCCTTTTGTATAAGCTCGCGGGGCTGCCCGTAAATTTGGTTATACCTGCCCAGGTAACAGGAGTCGTGCCACACGAGGTTGCCCATGTCCACCCTGTTTGCCAACTCGATCTTACCCTCATCGAGAAGCTTCCCGATGAACTCGGTGTGGTGATAAACTTCATAATCGCCGCCGAACTGCCTGTACTCGTTCTTTAAGGTATTGTAGCAGTGAGGGCAGACGGTGACGATCTTTTTGACGTTGTAGCCCCTGAAGATGTCGACGTTGCCCTGCATCATTGAGGAGGAGAGGTACTCGTTGCCCAGGCGCCGAGCCGTCTCGCCGCAGCACATTTCCTCCTGGCCCAGGATCGCGAAGTTCACGCCCCCGGCTTTGAGAATTTTGGCGGTGTCGACTGCGATGCTCCTGTTCTCCTGGTCCAGAGAAGCGGCGCAGCCAAGATAGAAGAGATATTCGGGGCCGTTGTCCTCTGCCTGCGCCATGGTTGGGATGTCTAGGCCGGCGCTCCATTCGGCCCGCAAGTGCTGGCCGATGCCCCATGGGTTCGAGTTTTTTTCCATGTTGCGCATGAAGAGCTGGACCTCCGGGCTCATTTTCGACTCGGTCAGAACGAGGTAGCGCCTCATATCCATGATCAGCTGCACGTGCTCAATCCACACCGGGCAGGAAGTCTGGCAAGCCTGGCATGAAGTGCAGGCCCAGATGAATTTCTCGCTGAAGACGCCGCCGATAAGGTCCTTGTTGAGGATTTCGTACTTCTCTTTCATTTCTTCGAGTTTTTCCGCCGACATGCTGCCTTCCCTGATAAGGACGGGTGCACGTTCGAACAGGTGTTCCTTGAGATCGTGGACGAGACCTTTGGGGGTAAGTTCCTTCTTTGTATTGTAAGCAGGGCACTGTTCCTGGCAGCGGCCGCATTCCGTGCAGGCATATGTGTCGAGCAGCTGTTTCCAGGTGAACTGCTCAACCGCATTGACGCCGAACGATTCGGCCTCTTCGTTTTCAAGGTCCATCCTGTTGATGACGCCCGTGTGGCCGAAGTCCCGAAGGTAGATGTTCGGAATCGCACCGAGGATGTGAAGGTGTTTGGACCGCGGGATGTAATAGATGAAGAAAAGAAGGGCCGAGAGATGAATGAGCCATAAAACGGCGAAAACGGCCTTGGCGCGGCCTGTGACAGCCCCTTGCTTTACCGTGGGCGTCAAACCTGTGAGAAGGTTTGAAACCGGCGCCCATGAAGCTCTGACCTCCCCGGCCTGTATTCTCATCGCGCACATCAGGAAGTAGGAGATAATCAGCGCGGTGATAAGGCCGAGAATGATGACCGCGTCGATTTTTCCCGACAGGGGGCCTTCGAGGCGCACCGGCCTGATGACAAAGCGGCGGTAGAGAGAAATGACGATAGCCGCCAATACCGCTACGCTTATTATGTCAACGATCAGCCCAATAAGAGGGAAGCCGGGTATTTTCCAGAACGAAGCCTCCGGGGCCACCGCATTGACGAGAAACTCCAATGTCGCAAGCGAGATCATGAGAAAGCCCCAAAAAATGACGAAATGCCCGATGCCTCCCAGAAACATCAGAACGCGCTTCTGCCCGAACACGAACGTCAGCACACTCATAGCCCTCCGGCCCGGGTTATTGAACCTCGGTTTCGGATCGGGGGATCCAAGAAGCAGGGCCTGGACCAGAAATTTTACCCGCGTTGCGAAAAGGTAGATGGCGGCGAGCAAACAGAGCACGAACAGAAACCTTACAGGGACAAACTCGCTGGGGGTGAGGCATGTGTACATAGTGGGACCATCCTCGTGATATTTTTTTGCAGGTAAGGGGAAACGTCCAATAGTGCCTGAAATTAGTGAAATATATCGTATCAGGCTGACCAGTCTCCGCCCTATGGAGACCGTAATGCCGTCACTCACCTATGACTCATAAAAGGTTCTTCCGAAGTGTTTCTCGCTGACCCCTGTCAGATCCGCCCACTTCAGCGGCCCGCCCTTATCGGGTGGGAATCCTGTTCCCCAGATCATTCCAATGTCGATCATCCGCGGATCCTTGACGATAGCCCTGTCGAGAAGATCTTTAGCTACTGTCGCCATTTTGATAAAGACCGTGGTCTGCATTTCTTCCGCTGTGAGCTTTTTGAGGCCCTTTTCCCGGATTAGCGGCAGTACATCAGGGTCCACACTTCCGTCCTTCAGGAAAAGTCCCTTACCGCATTTCTTCAATCCCAGGCGTCCCTGATCGTTGAGGCCCTTCAGCGTGTTCTGTTCGATATTCATGCCCTTCACGATTTTATACACCACGTCGACGCCGACTTCGTCGGTGAGCCGTATCGGCCCGACAGGCATGCCGAATTGGACGAAGGCGTCATCAACTTCCTCGATGCGGTTTCCAGTTTCGACGAAATCGAGTGCGGTCAACAGGTAGGGAAGGAGCAAAGCATTGACCACGAACCCCGGATTATCCCTGCACACCACTGGACGCTTGCGGATTTCAGCCACAAAACCGAGCAAATTGTCCACCGTGGCCTGACTGGTCTTCTCACCCTGGATTACTTCCACAAGTTCCATTTTCCAGACCGGCGAAAAAAAGTGAAGGCCGATAAACCGGTCCGGGCTTTTTACGAATGGGGACATGGAACCAAGAGGTATGGAGGAAGTGTTGCTGGCTAAAATGCAACCATCGGGTATTATTTGGCAGACTTCACGATAGACTTGCTCTTTCACTTTAATCTCTTCGAAAACTGCCTCGATAACCAGATCAACATCCTTAAAGTTCTCCCCGTATTCATCCACAACCGTCAAACGCTTCATTAGATCGTTCATCGGCTCTTTGAGCTTCTTTTTTGCCTCCATTTCCTCGAGGATTTTCTTCACGAACTGTTTCCCCGGCTCAATCGCCTCGGGAATCTCCTTGGCAGTCACTTCCATCCCGGTGTTGCGTAGAATGTCTATGGCGATTCCCCGTCCCATCGTGCCAAAACCTAGTATCCCGACCTTCTTTACGGGCTTGGGCTCAAAGCCCTTTGTGATCATCCCCTTCGGCTTGTCGCTCATCGTCTTTAGAAAAAATGTATGGATGCTTCCCTTGGCCTGATCGGAGAACAAGGCGTCCGTGAAATGGCGCTTCTCGATTTCCAGACCTTCCTCCAGGGTGACTTTGATCCCCTCCTGCATCGATTTGATCGCCAGCATGGGTCCCGGTATTTCTCTACCCCTGGTTGCTTTGAGGACCTCCCGTCGCGCCGTCTCCGCGACTTCATCCACGCGTGAAAAGTCATGCCTGGGCCGCTTCAGATCGATTTTCCCGCTGAGGATTTCCCGGAGGAATTCCGATGCCTTGAGGCGAAGATCGGCATCGGCCGGCACCAGTCTGTCGACTACACCGAGTTCCAGCGCTTTGGATGCGGGGTAGACGGTCCCTTTCAGGATAAGCTCGAATGCGGATGCTCCAATCAGTCGAGGCAGTCTTTGGGTGCCTCCTGCCCCGGGAAAGATTCCCAGATTGCATTCCGGAAGTCCCAGTTGGGTGAATTTCGAATCCCTGGCGATACGGGCGGTGCAGGCCAGGGCCAATTCCAGCCCTCCCCCCAGGCAATGTCCATCGATTGCGGCAAGGGTTGAGAACGGCAGACCGCTGATGCGTGTGAGCACGCTGTGCAGACCGTCCAGCACGGCGGCCGCATCTGTTCTGCTCTTTATCCCCGTGAGCATGTTGAGGTCCGCGCCGGCGTGGAAGTTTCCCTGCTTTCCGGAGATGAAAACCAATCCCTTCAAATCAGACTGCTTTTCCAACACATCCAGTATCTTCCCCAGATCTCTGATCGACTCATCAGTCCAGGTGTTCATAACCCTTCCCGGCTGGTCAAGGGTCACTATGCCGACGTCGCCCTGTTTCTCCAGCTTATAGATAGTTTCACCCCTCATAGTAGTACTCCAATGTACAAACCAATGTTTTTCAGGTTGGTTGAATACCTTTATATCGGAGACCCGTGGTTAAAGCAACTCCAGCGCGCAGGCCATTGATACTCCACCCCCTCCGCAAAGAGTGGCAAGCCCCAGGGTGTTACCCCGTTTTTTCATGGCATGTATCAAAGTGACCATAATCCGGCAGCCGGTTGATCCCACCGGATGCCCTAACCCGATTCCTGAGCCGTTTACATTGGTGATTTCCCGATTCAAACCGAGCTCCCGTTCGCAGCCGATATACTGGGCGGCAAAGGCTTCGTTCACTTCAATCAGCTCGAAATCTTTAATGCTCAGCCCGCTTCTTTGCATTAGGTCCTTTACGGCCGGTACTGGGGAAAGGCCCATGACGGCCGGATGACAGGCGCCTCTTCCCACGGCCTTAATCCTTGCAATTGGAGTTATGTTGAGCTCTTTCGCTTTGTCGGCGGACATAATAACCATCCCGGAAGACCCGTCATTGAGTCCGCTGGCGTTGCCCGCCGTCACCTTTCCAATCTTGGGTACGAAGGCCGGCGGCAGCTTTTGCAGTTGCTCGATAGTCAAGCCCGGCCGGAAGTGTTCGTCTCTGTCGAAGATGAGCGGAGTTTTTTTAGGCTGCGGTACCTCGATCGCTACGATCTCGTCTTTGAATAGGCCCATATTGGTCGCCCGTTCGACGTTATTATGGCTCCGCACGGCCACTTCATCCATTGCTTCCCGGCTGATGCCCAGCTTCTGGGCCACGAACTCGGCCGTGTGGCCCATTATGTAGGGCTTGCCCAGGAAAAGGCTTGCAGGGGGCTGACTGATATCCAAAGGGGCATCAGCGGCCAAGGGCAGGATGAAAGAGCCGCAATGAAGACCACGTATCATAGCGTCTACAAATATCTGATCCTGCAGACGGCATCCCCATCTGGCTCCTGGGACCGTGTATGGGGCTCCCGACATGTGCTCGACACCTCCGGCCAGAACCACGTCGGCCATTCCCGCTTGGATCATGGCCATTCCCGAGAGCACGGCCTCCATTCCGGATATGCAAACCCGATTGACCGTAACGGCCGGAACCGTGTCTGGAATCCCTGCCATCAAAGCCCCTACGCGTGCCACATTCAAGCTGTCTGCAGGCTCGATACAGCATCCGTACCTGACGTCATCGATCTCCACCGGATCGATGCCGGCTCTCCGGACCGCCTCCTTCATCGTTGCACTCGCAAGTACAGTCGCATTCAAATCGCGCAAACTTCCGCCAAAAGTCCCGATAGCCGTGCGGCAGGCTGAAACGATAACAACGTCTTTCATTTTTCTCCCCTCTATAGTCCGTTGGAAAGCTACTTTGCATATTCAGCAAGGACGTGCCTGGCAATGGTGAGTTTCTCCGCTTCCTTGACACCCTCATAGATCTCCAGAATCTTTGCATCCCTATAGAAGCGCTGTACATCGTACTCATCAATGTACCCGTAGCCTCCGTGAAGCTGCAGGGCCTTATCCGCCACCCATACGGCGGTTTCGCCCGCGTAGAATTTGGCCATTGCGCTCAGCTTGGGATCGATTTTTCCCTGGTCAATCTGCCAGGCAGCCTTATAAGCCAACTGGCGCGCCAGTTCGACGCGAGTAGCCATCTCACCTAACTGGAGCTGAACCCCCTGCAGGTTGGCGAGAGGCCCTCCGAAAGCCGTTCTCTCCTGGACGTAGCGAGCCGCCTTATCCAGAGCCCCCTGGGCCAGCCCTACGCCCTGGCCAGCAACCATTGCGCGTGTCGTGTTGAAAAAATCCATCAGTTGGTAAAAGCCTCGCCCTTCCTCTCCGACCAGGTTCTCCACGGGCACACGGACGTCTTCGAACACGATTTCTGCAGTATCGCTCGCCCGAATCCCCAACTTTCCATGGATTTTATTGCGAATGACACCCGGGAGGTTGGCATCCACGATGATCAAACTGAGACGATTGTGACGCTTCGCTTCAGGGTTTGTGACACACAGAGCCACCATGTAATCACAGATGGTGCCGTTCGTGATGAACATCTTGCTGCCGTTAATCACATATTCGTTCCCGTCCCGTACCGCACGAGTCCTTATCCCGGCAACG
Organism: Syntrophobacteraceae bacterium; assembly: GCA_035624985.1. GTDB lineage: Bacteria > Desulfobacterota > Syntrophobacteria > Syntrophobacterales > Syntrophobacteraceae > SbD1. The sequence goes on from DASPQK010000356.1 coordinate 6,337, forward strand.
TCGGTTCCGGCATTGGGTTCGGTATAGGCTCCGGCGAAAATTATTTCACCGGCCACCAGCCTGGGGAGATATGCCTTCTTCTGTTCTTCCGAGCCGTGAAGATAGATATTCTCGGCCCCGAAGGGTGCTGCGGTGATCAGGCTGATTCCCAGGTCAATCCGTGCGAATTGCTCGGTGATTATGAGATTGGCAAGAAATCCTGCACCGGACCCTCCATATTGTTCGGGAATCCATGCTCCGATAAACCCGTTCTCGCAGGCAGTCTCCCATACATGTTTAGGATACTTTTCTTCCCGGTCGTATTCCTTTGCAATGGTAGTGAATTCCCGTACGGCAAATTTATAGGCTTCCTGTTGTATTATCCGGAGTTCCTCTGTGAATTCGAAGTCCATGGCTCTCTCCTATCCTGAGTTGTGCATTTTTCTTTGAATTGCTGAGATTCCCCGTTTCATTGGAACATGCCTCACGAGCATGAACTCTTCAGCTTGCGGATTTCTTCCGTAAAAACAGGAACGAAGCTGAAAAGGTCCTCCACGATTCCATAGTCGGCCTTGGCGAAAATCGGCGCCTCGGAGTCTTTATTTACGGCTACGATAAACTTGGAGGATCCCATGCCCGCAAGGTGCTGGATGGCCCCCGAAATGCCGACAGCCATGTAGAGAGTTGGATTTACCACTTTTCCCGTCTGGCCCACCTGATCGGAATGAG
>DASPQK010000357.1:0-7054 GCA_035624985.1 Syntrophobacteraceae bacterium
TGCCGGTTTCAAATCCCGTAACGCCATCGCCCAGTCCTGCAACTACTCCGGATATGTCGGCTCCGCCCCAGTGAGGCATCTCGAGATTGAGACCAGGCCATCCCCGCATGACCCATATATCGAGGTGATTAATAGCGCAGGCTTTGACTTCGACAAGAACCTCGCCCCTGCCGGGAACAGGGTCGGCGACATCCTCATACCTCAGAACATTGAGGTCGCCATGCTCGCGATAACAAAGAGCTTTCATTTTGTGCTCCTTTCTTTAAAACGATGCCGGACATGCCTTTTCCCCTTCTGCCTCGCCCGATTCTTGCTTCTTGAAATGAGGGCGCTCGAAGCCTATTATTAGCGGTTGAAAAAGACGGTATTACTTTTGCTATCACCTGTAAAGAGAGTTAATTATACGGGACTAAAGAATATGAACATGAAAAAGCCGGTTCCACATGGCCGCATGCCGGGCGCCAAACCATTCCGATGGTTTGTCTTTGGCCTGTTTTCAATTGTCCTGTGCCTTCTCCTGGTCGGGGGCATTGCGCTTTTTGCGCTCTACGTGCAAATCGACCAATCGCTTCCAAGCGTCGAGGCGCTCAAAAACTATCATCCTCCACTGGTTACGGGAGTCTACTCGGACGACGGTGAACTGATCGGCGAATTCTTTATCGAGCGAAGATACCTGGTCCCGCTAAACGAGCTCCCTCCGCACCTCATCAAGGCGTTTATCGCTGCCGAGGATGCGCGCTTCTACGAGCACAGCGGGGTGGATATGATCGGAATCCTTCGCGCCGGGCTGAAGAACCTTCAGGCTGGCGAAATCGTGCAGGGCGGCAGCACTATAAGCCAGCAGGTGGTGAAATCCCTTCTTCTTACCCCGGAGCGGACTTTCACGCGCAAGATCAAGGAGGTCCTTCTCGCTTACCGAATCGACAGCAGCCTCAGCAAAAACGAGATACTCTACCTTTACCTGAACCAGATTTATTTCGGCGCCGGGGCCTACGGGGTTGAAGCGGCCGCCAGGACTTACTTCGATAAGCATGCAAGTGAACTGGACCTCTCGGAAGCTTCTCTGCTGGCCGGTCTGCCAAAAGCTCCCAACCGTTTTTCACCCATACATCATTTCTCGGTTTCCCGAGAGAGGCAGCGCTATGTTTTGCAGAGGATGGCGGATTCAGACTTTATAACTTTTGAGGAGGCCAGGAAGGCGCTGGCAAAGCCCCTGCAAATAGCAAAGCCCAAGCGCTTTGCGCTCAGAAAGTTGGACTATTTCACCGAGGAAGTTCGTCGGCAGGCCGAGGCCCGCTTCGGGCGCGAGATGCTCTACAAAGAAGGACTCATGATCCAGACGACCCTGGACTGCAAAGCTCAGCGACTCGCCGAAAAAGCGCTCGACCAGGGTATTCGCGAACTCGACAAACGGCATAAACAATATCGCGGACTCCACGTCCATGTCCCTCAGGATGACTGGCCGAGCGCCCTTCGAGTTCTTGGCGAATCAAACGGCGAACTGGAGGAAGGCAAAGTTGTGGCGGGGCTGGTGAAGGATTTTAACGCCCGGTCCAATACCATTTTAGTGGATCTTGGTGAAGCCAAAGCGCTGGTTCCCCAGTCCGGCTGGCAATGGGTACAGGTGTCAAACAAACGCGCGGAAAGGATTTTCCGGGCCGGTGACGTTCTTAGAGTCAAACTGAACCAGAGGCAGGAAAGCGATACCTGGATTGGGGCCGTTGAGCAGGACCCCGGGATGGAAGGGGCGCTTATGTCCATGTCACCCCTTACAGGCCGGGTAATCTGCATGGTGGGAGGGCGCAATTTTGAAAAAAGCCAGTTCAACCGGTGCACACAGGCGGTACGGCAGCCGGGGTCTTCCTTCAAGCCCGTAATTTATTCGGCTGCGCTCGACAAAGGCTACACCGAAGCATCCATACTGATAGACTCGCCCATCACCTATTATGACCACAGCGTCAAAGGTTCATGGACGCCCTCCAATTACGACCGCCAATTCTGGGGACCCATCCCGCTGCGAAAGGCCATCATTAATTCGCGCAACGTGGTCACCGTGAAGCTGCTCGAATCGATCGGGGTGCACTACACTATCAATTACGCACGCCAACTGGGGATAACCTCTCAGCTCACCCCGACTCTGGCGCTTGCCCTTGGGGCCTCCGGCGTGACGCTTCAGGAATTGCTCACCGCCTACTCCGTCTTCCCGGGTCAGGGTGAGCGGGTCGAACCCTATCTTATAGAAAGAGTTTTCGACCGGTACGGCAACCTGATAGAAGAACACCAGGTAAGAAAAGAACAGGTGCTATCGGCTAAAACAGCCTATCTCATGACGGACCTGCTCCAGGGGGTTGTAAGGGAGGGGACCGGAACAAAAGCAAAAGAGATCAACAGGCCCGCCGCCGGGAAAACGGGCACCACCAACGAACTCAAAGATGCATGGTTCATCGGCTTTACTCCTTCCGTGCTTACGGGCGTCTGGGTCGGCTACGACGACCATACCGTCTCCCTCGGAAAGGGAGAAACCGGCGGGCACGCTGCTTGCCCGATCTGGGTCTATTTTATGAAAGAATACATGAAAAACAAACCGGTTGAGACATTCAGAATCCCTGACGGCATTGTCTTCGCCAAGATAAACGGATCCTCGGGGGAGGCCGCAGGGCCCCAGGACCAGGGGGCGGTCTACGCGGCTTTTGCCGACAAAGTCCCCGCGCCGGGATCGGGACCTGTGCCGGAAGGAGAGGAGGGGTCTTCCGAGATTGCCCGGGATGAGGCTACAGACGTTAATCAACCTCAACTGAGGCAGGTGCGCCCGTCTGCCGGTGATTCCTACTTCAAGTCGGAGCTCTATTAGAGCATGAAAGAATGGGCCCTTTATTCAGCTCTGGCGCTCCTGGCTTGGGGTCTTTGGGCCTTTTTGCCCAAAGTTGCCCTTATTTTCCTCGATCCCAAAACGGCCTTCATGTTTGAAGTGATCGGCGGGGCGATAACGGGTGTCCTCGCACTATTCATCCTGCGGCCTCAACTTGTTGGCATGGAGGTTCGGGGGATAATTCCCGCTCTTCTCACAGGAGTGCTGGGCTATCTGGGCCTCCTTTGCTTCATGTTTGCAATCCGTGAGGGAAAAGTCTGTGTCGTAGCCCCCCTGACAGCCCTTTACCCGGTTATCACGTTGGCGCTGGCAATGCTTTTCCTGAAAGAAAAAATCAACGTCATCCAGTTTGCCGGCATAATACTGGCGCTTATCTCCGTGGTCCTGATTTCACACGAATAGAAGCATCCAACAGGTACTTCCTACTGGACCTGTTCATTTGCCAAATGACATCTATTGATTACGCTTAACCACCCGCAGCGTCAGTTGTTCGGCAGATAATTATTCGCATAAATCAGGATGGAAGGCATACCAATAGTCAGTGAACACAGATACCGCGAAGCATGGAAGTGAACGGTGAACAAAAAAGCAGAAAATAGCCGGATGAAAAAAGCAACATCCGCATGGCCTTTGGCCCGGGCCTGTCATATCTTTACTTCCTGAATATATGCAAAGTATCGGAGGGAAGCTATATGCCGTATGCCGCCGGTGCTTGGGGCACTCTTTTGCCTTGTTCTTTGCGTCTCTTTTCGCTCTGGTCGGGCCCCCATTTCTTAAGGATGACCGGAACCTGTCTAATACAAACACTGGGAGTTAAATCTTGCAACCATGTCGCAGAAAGAGCGTGGCGCAATGAGCATGACCGCCCCTCACCTTGAAATCGACTGCGGGGTAGCCCCTCATTTGCAGCTTAACCTCATTGTTCTCATGGAATAGGAAGGAAAGGATGATGCGCACAAACTTTGCCGTATGGGCAGTTTTATTGATTATTGCCTCCTTGGCGACGCTGGCCATGAAATATTATGCCTATTTCCCTGGAGACGTTGCGGTAGAAAAGTGGGTACAATCACGGCTTTCCCCAAACCTCAATTGGGCCAAAACAGTTTCGCAGGCGCTCGAATTCCCCTGGATCTTGCTTATTCTAATCCTGATCGTTGCCCTTTCGTGGGTCCTGGCTGGATGGCGCACCGCGTTGCTCGCGGTCTTGAGCTTAGTGGGGATGTTAGCCCTGGGAAAATGGCTGGGGCCTGTTATCGGCCGTCCGCGGCCTTCCTCTGAACTTGTCCGCGTGTTTCGGCCGCTTTCGGGCTATTGCTTCCCTTCCCTGTTTGCCTTGAGGTACGCCGCCACTTTTGGTTTTCTGGCGGTCCTGGTCGCCGTAAGGAATTCTGGTGTGCTCCGCGCCGTCACACTGACAGTATGCGGTGCGCTTCTTATTGTTGGCTTTGTAGCCAGAGTTGCTTTGGCGGCGCACTGGCCAAGCGATCTGATAGTCTCCTTCCTCATCGGGTTCCTATGGGCTTCCCTTTTGATGCGCCTCGCTTGAGACAAATGAGCCCGGTGGAATGACAACGTATTAAATGAATCACGGACGTCAACACCAATCCATGAGTGCCGAAAAAGTGAGCTTGAGCCGGTTGGCCCTTTTCTTTCTGCGGCTTGGAACCACGGCGTTTGGTGGACCCGCTGCTCACATTGCCATGATGGAAGACGAGGTGGTCCGGCGCCGCCGGTGGGTTGTCCGCGAAAAATTCCTCGACCTGCTGGGCGCCGCCAACCTGATCCCCGGTCCCAGTTCGACTGAAATGGCCATCTTCATAGGCTGCCTGTGTGAAGGTTGGATAGGGCTGTTGCTGGGAGGCGTCTGCTTTATTGTTCCGGCAGCGGTCATGGTCCTGGCGCTTGCATGGGCCTATGTTCGGTATGGGAACCTACCCCAAATAGCCTGGCTGCTCTATGGGATAAAGCCGGTGGTAATCGCCCTCGTCTTGCAAGCCCTCTTAAGTTTAGGCCGCACGGCGGTAAAAGATAAATTCCTGGGAGCGCTGGGCGTCGTTGGCGTTATATTGAACAGCCTTGGCGTTAATGCGCTTGTATTGCTCTTCGGGACCGGGTTGACCGCGGGATTGCGGCAAGGACTGATCCAGGATTGGCCGAGGAACCGGAGGCAGATGCTGATCTTGGTTCTTTTTTCCATCTGCTTTCTGGCCGCCGCTTATTTAGCATCAGGGTTATATTCTACAGGCAAAGTAGAGTTCGGCTTGCTCCCTCTTTTCCTGTTTTTCATCAAGATCGGTTCCGTTGTCTTCGGGAGCGGCTATGTGCTGCTGGCCTTCCTTCATGCCGATCTTGTCGATCGTTGGCATTGGCTCACAACGACACAGCTTTTGGACGCCATTGCCATAGGCCAGGTAACGCCTGGCCCGGTCTTTACCACAGCAACTTTCATCGGTTATTTGCTTGGCGGAGTGCGGGGTGCGCTGATCGCCACAGCGGGGATTTTCCTCCCTTCCTTCATTTTTGTTGCAATTGGCGGCTCCCTCATTCCACTTTTGCGCAAATCCGTCATAGCCGGGGCGTTCCTGGACGGGGTCATCGTTGCCTCGCTGGCCCTTATGGCTGTGGTCACCTGGAGTCTGGGACGCGGTGCGGTCATCGATCTTCCCACCGCTTTATTGGCCGTGGGAGGCGCTGCTGCCCTCATTCGCTTCCACTTGAATTCACTGTGGCTTGTTCTTGGGGGAGCCATCATCGGGCTTTTGGTTCATATGACGAGCGTTTGAAATCATTTAGGCGTTGTCAATGCCGGTTGATGGGAACTCCGCCGGGGTCGCCGACAAAAGGAAGAACGAGCAGCCGTGGCAGGGTCAATCGTTTGGGGTTGCGAAACTGGGACAGGCCGATTGTCATGCCTTGATGGCCCTTATCCCGCTGGCCCTTATACGTTCCCATTAGCCGGTCCCACCAGGGCAGATTAAATCCGTAGTTGCTGTCTGTCTCACGGATAATCACGGAATGGTGCACCCGGTGCATGTCGGGCGTCACGACAAAAAGCCGAAGAACCCTGTCTACTGCTATGGGTATATGGATATTACTGTGGTTGAACATAGCCGCAGAATTGAGACTGATCTCGAAGAGTAGAACAGCCGGGGCCGGGGGACCCAGTGCAGTCACCGCCATGAGCTTGATTGCCATGGATAGAATAATTTCAAGCGGATGAAATCTCAGGCCGGTTGTCAGATCGAAATCGAGGTCGGCATGATGCACCATGTGCAGTCGCCACAGAGTGGGGATTGAATGGTGCAGAACATGCTGCGGGTAGATGGAAAAATCGAGGACGATCACACCCATGGCTACCTTGAACCAGTAGGGAAAATCAATGTTGTTGAGCAATCCCCAGTGACGCTCGGATGCCAGAAGAGCCATTGTCGCTGGAAGGACCGGGAAAACAAGGCGTACGGATATGGGATTCAGAACAAGAATCCCAAGATTGCGAAACCACCGGTTCGACTTGGAAGTGTCCAACGACCTGCGAGGAGCAAGGATTTCGCACACGGCGACCAGAATGAAAATTCCCAGGAAAAATCCTGGGCGTATGGCTATTTCCGTTTTCATCGTAAAACACTTTCCATTACTTCATTCGAGCCTGGGAACACTGTCTTGGACGACAAAAATAACGGTTTAAGAACAGAATCACTTCATTTTGTACTTGACTATACTTCTAGTCTAGAAGCATAATATTGCTCGATGCTGAGCTGATTCTCGACTCCCGCGCTCGGTGCGGGATTGCTGCTAACTCGTGAAGCGACCAGACTGGTTGCGTTTCTTTGAAAACTAAATATCTGATGGCGGTTCGGCTCCTCGCTGCTTACTGCGCACCTCTATTTCGCCTGAATTTACAGGTAACACAAGCAGCAAAGCCCGTAAAACAGCCGCAAACGCGTGAAAGGTTATTTTATTTTTGCCTTTTTCCTTTTTACTTTTGCCTTGTTCGTTTACCGTCCTCGCGCACCCGCTGTTAAGCGCTGTTATTTTGGAAAATAAAGGTCAAAAAGACTAATTAAATCAACTTGTTGGGGGATTGGAGGAGCAAATTTCCCTGTATTTTCAGCATTGACCGGCTAATCCGTACCATTTTGTAGTTTGTGGAAAGTGGCCAGTGATACGTGGAGCCGAGCAAGACTT
>DASPQK010000358.1:0-13487 GCA_035624985.1 Syntrophobacteraceae bacterium
CAAGCCCGGCAATAAGCGCCGCAAGGTGGTCGTTATCTCCGAATTTTATCTCTTCGACCACAACACTGTCGTTTTCGTTGATCACAGGCATGATCCCCCAGGAGAAAAGCATTTCTAAGGTATTGCGCGCATTTAGATAACGGTGGCGGTGAGCGAGGTCTTCGCTGGTAAGGAGCACTTGGGCCACGAGCAGATCGTATTTGTCAAAGGCCGCCTCCCAGGCTTCCATCAACGCCCCCTGGCCGACGGCAGCCGCAGCCTGCTTCTGTGGAATAGTCCGCGGGCGCTCGGTAAGACCCATTCTGTACATGCCGGAGGCGACTGCACCCGATGAGACGACGAGCACGTCCATACGCGCGCTGCGTCCGCGCAGCTCGGCAATCTGATCGCTGAGCCGGTGGATCATCACCCGGTCGAGTCCTTTAGGTCCCGTCACAACGGCGCTGCCCACCTTGATCAGAACACGCCTGCACTGGCTCAATAGTTTCGTTCGCTCCAAAGACTTGTGCATAGGCCGGATCGGTTCCCGATGGAGTATCACAGAATTTCACATTACTTTAGCAGACAAATGTTAAACTTTCTAACCATATTCCCGACAGCCGATTTTTACAATGACTTCAAGCAGATAAACCCAAGGTTTTTCTGCGCGACGCCACAAAAGAAATAATCGCCCCAGCAGCGCAAAGTGCGCACAGGGATATCTTGATCTTATCTTAACTACATGAGTAAGGAGTTTCCATTAAACTTAATTTCCAGGAGTTCAAAACATGAAGGCTAAATCAAGTTTGGTTATAGTTGGTCTGGCCGTTGCTTTCCTCACGATAGTGGGCGTAACGAGCGCGCAGGCTCAATCCTGTTGTTATCTCGATGTGCTTGCTGCGCCTGTGGTGGCAGCGGGGACTATAGTTGAAGGAGCGGTGGTAGTATCGGCCGCCATCGTGACGGCTCCTTTCACTGCTCTAAGTTGTGGCAACTGCGGCATCAGCTTTTGCAATCCGTGCGCCTCTCCCAAGGTTTCCTGGACTCCGGGCAATCCCGGTCAATTCTGAACACCGGCTCCGGAATCCGGAATATTGGGGTGGTTGCATACGATCTTTATTTGATTCCAATTTAGACACTTGATTAAAGCGACCCGTGTGAGACTTTCCCGGGCCGGGCGCAAAAAACCTCAATGGACCAATTGAAAATATCCCTTCACTGCCTCGCCCTGCTAGCAAACCACCCAGACCGTCTTGTCCTTCGCCATGTGCATCACCCTGCTGCTCACTCGCCCCATGATGAATTCCTCACCTCTGGAAAGGCCTCTTCTTCCGACCAGGATGGTGTCATATTCACCTTTTTCGGCTTCTTCGATAATCGCATGGGCAGGATTGCCCGCTCCACGCGCCACCTTCTGATGGATCAGAGCGGGGTCAACTCCACGCGAAATCAGAGTCGCCTTTGCTTTATCAAATGAGGGCTCCATGAGTGCCGCTGCCTTGTCCAGTTCACTGTCGATTTTTTCAATGGCTGTTTTATCCTCGTGGGAAGAAAAGACCTCGCGCATGAAATTCCTGAAGCTGTGAAAGCCATGAACGGCATGGAATAGGGTGATCTCTATGCTCTTGGAGGTATCCAGCGCCTCCGCAAGGTGGGCTAGCGAAACCATCGATCCCTCGGAGCCGTCCAGACAGGCCAGCACTTTTGCCGGCAGGTGGTTTCCTCCTACAATCCACACGGGGATGGGCGCGAGCCCCACGATGTGCTCGGCCACGGTGCCGAGCATGAAGTCTTTGAGGTCGCTAAGACCCCTTCGTCCAACTACTAGCGCCTTATAGCCGTTTCGCGATTCATAGGCGATATCCCGGGCAATCCCGACTTTCCTTTCGGCAATTCTCACAGTTATCGCCTCATCTTTGAATCCGGCATCCAAAAGTATCGCCCTGGCTTTTGCCATGAACTCCCTGACAGCCTTCCTCTGTTGCTCCTCCCAGGCTTCCACGCTTACTAACCTGTAGTGGTAGGCCGGAACCCTTGCTTCAAAATCGATGAACGATTCGGGGACCCTGGTGGCTACATGAAACAGGACCACCTCGAACCGGCCCGGATCCAAGATGTCGGCGGCATACCTGACCGTCTGCATTGAATGTTCCGACCCGTCGTTTGTAATGAGTATTCTGTCCTGGACTGTATCGTTCATCTGGCTTACCTCGAGCGTAAGACCCAAAAAAGGCGTTTACGGGCAGAACCTCAGGAGCATATCGGCGACAGCTGCTTTCAGGTGGTCGATATTGCCGCTCCTTTCGATATAGATTCCCCCTCCGTTCTGACCGGGATGCCTCCTATAGCTTTCTTCGGTCAGGAAAGTATGAATCACAACAGGCAAAGGAGGATTGCGCTTCTGTGTTATTTCGAGAATCTTCGAGCTGTCGGCGCCGGGTATTTCGAGGTCAAACACAAGGAGATCGACCCGTTTGTCACGCTCGATTTCCTCGATGATTCGCCCACCATTTTCAGCAACGGCGACCTGGTAACCCTCGGCCGAAAGTTCGCGGCGAAGAAAATCGCCTACGTTGCTGTCCTTGTCTGCCACCAGTATGGTGAATGTGTTCTTCTCTTTTAAAGTCACTATATTTCCCGCTTGACCCTGGCCTTTTTCATGCTCAGCCCCAAACCGTCAAACACGCAAAAGATCGCGAAGCCTGCCACTCGGTTTTCCCCGGCAGTAATACCATCGAGGTGCAATGATTCGATACCTTACCGTGAACCGCCGTATCTACTTCTTGAAGATGTCCGTCTTTGTGACGTTCATGAAACGGAGCGCTTTCCCCTCTTCTTTGTAATATATGCGCACTTCGTCGCCCGCGTCCCATGTATATTCAGGAAGCCTGAAATACTCCTCCGGCAAAGAGAAAGTAGTGAGAACCTTCTGTCGGGAAGAGTAAACCGTGATGGTTTTCTTTTCCCTATCGACAGATGGAAACTTCTTTACTTTTCTCCGTGATGCATCGAACACCAGCGGATCGTCCTCGGCCACGCCTTCTTTCTGATCGATCAAGGTATAGGAGATCGTCTCCAATTTGCCTGCCTCAATATTGCAGAACGTAATCTGATTATTTTTTGAGTCGAGCTTTATCCGCAGGCCGGACTTTGGCTCAGGCCCGACCTCCGCGGGGTCTTCGGGCATTGTATAGACTACGGTGGGCAAACGATAATCGGGGTTTCGGGAGTCGCTGCCGCAATCCCGAATAATACACACAGTACCTTTCGCCTTGTCGAATTTGACGACCCTGCCCTGATCGACCTTGCCATAGTTGCATGCGGCAGCAAATATGAGGGGCAGGACCAGAAGGACCGAAAATATCAATTTGTGATGCCGTGCCATTATTCATTTCTCTTTCATTTTGCCCCAGATAAAGGTCAAGAATCAACCCTCACGCGTTGCAATCTTGGCTTCCTTTGACGCAATCTCCTTTCTGGCCCCCAAGACCATCCGAACGGTGATATAGATTGCTAGGGCGCCGACCACTGCAAGAACCACGACGGTAGCCGCCTCGTCGCAAAACCCCCTGAAAAGGGGGAAATAGGTCGGAAACAGTTTCAAAGCCACAGAGACAGCACAGCCAATGACAGAGCAGCCGAATGCTATTCGAATTCCATAACCTTTGATGTACTTGGTGGCGACCGTACCGATCTGAGCGCCGACAGCGGCGCCAACGAGCATGATAAGGGCGGCGACGATCTCGGTGCGGCCCTTATAGCTGTATGTGGCGCAGCCATAGAGGCCGGATATCATGACTTCAAAAAGGTCCGTTCCCACTGCGATATGCGTGGGGCAGCCAACGATAAAAATGAGCGAGGGCATGCGGATAAGACCTCCGCCGATACCCAGGATGCCCGCAAGCCAGCCCGTGAGCAAGCTGACCATGATCGGGAGCCACGCGGAGCAATAGACTCCAGCAGCCCTGAGGTGGATCATCGGGGGGATTTTGATCCTCTGAAAAGTCTTGTGCCACTCCAGACCGGTGGCCAGTTTATCGACTTTTTTGCCTGCCTTTAGGGCTTCTTTTTCTTTTCTCCTGCGCTCGCTTACGTCGTAAAAAACCATGCAGGTAATGAACGTAAGCAGCAGGATATAGAACCAGCGGACAACGATTTCCACCCGGCCGACCCGTTCGAGCCACATGATCATCTGGGCGCCCACTTCGAAACCGATAATGGTGCCGAACAGCATAATAAAGCCGAGTTTATAATCAATATTGCCGAATTTGCCATGGCGCATCGTAGATATGAGCGATTTGCCAGCCATGTGCGCAATATCTGTCCCGATCGCAAAAGCCATCGGGAAACCGAGAATATTAAGAGCGGGAGTTACCATCCATGCGCCGCCCATGCCGAAAAAGCCCCCTATCACACCCACACCCATTCCTAAAATGATCAGACCAGGCCACAATATCTTAATGCCTGCAATGGGCATCATAACGTATAACCACTCCACCTGCCTGCCCCCTAAGAACTTGTCCTTTGAAACTGTCCAGCAGCCCTCAGTGTTCGACCAGATCCCGATGTTTGAGGTCAATGCCCACCCAGTTCATGACAGCATCGGCTGTCAGCCCGAGAATTGCGCCAACCAGCACTATTGTGATGACGGTCAAAAGAGTGAACTCCATGTGGCTCTCATTGTAAATGTTCGCCCAAAATGCCACGAAGCCGTTGAGTTTCCTGGTGTCGGCGACCAGGACCATCGGCGCAACCTCACCCCCGCCTGCAGCACAAACCAAATGAGGCAGCAACAGCAAAATTAATGAGAAGAAGCACAACCGTTTGAAAATCTTCCTCATTTTGATACCACCTCCTGTAGGCTAATCTGAATAATGCGTCAACCCTACCCTTGACCGATGCCGCATTGCGCTTCCGGGTCAGATTCGGCTGGAAAATGCTCCTAAAATGTGAATCATGGAGGCAAACCTCATCAAAATGATTCGGAGCAGATAATATCAACTGAGCGGTAAGAGAACAGCCAAAAAGGCGGAGGCTTACTCAAGCCGGGCAGGAAGGCAAATCTTACTGGCTCCGAATCACGAAAAAAACTCCTGAACAAATGAGCAGCACACCGGCTATCCGATATATGTTGACCGGCTCGTTAAACATAACGCGACCGACGAACAGGGTCCCTATGTAGGTGACGCTTACCATCGGAAATGCTACGCTGAAATCGAGATTCGAGAGCACTTCCAGCCAGAGAATGGAACTTACGCCGTAGAGAGCAAACCCAATGAGGATGTAGGGTACGGCGGCGAACTTCCGGACCAGACCGGCAATGCCGATCTCCAGAACCGGCATGCCTCCGGACCTCAGCACGGCCAACTTCATCAGGGTCTGGCCGGCTACCACCAACAGTATGCAGATAAAAGCCAATGCGAGGGCGTGCAGATTCACTCTGTGCATGTCACATAAACTCCCTGCCATATGATTTCGTGATGCTCCGTATTGCGATGCATGGTTCGTCTACCATTTTGCTCCGGCAGATGCAAGAAAAGGTTCTCGGGAAAATCTTCTGAAGATCGCCCCTGGTGCAGATGCCGGTTGACTTTGGCCGGATTCTTTGCTTCGATTGTTTTACAATAATGTTGCTTTTCACCATGAAACCGGATCGAATCAATAATGCCCAGGATTCTTAGCATATTCGGCACTCGGCCCGAAGCCATAAAAATGGCGCCGGTCATAAAGGAACTGGAGCGACATCCGGCTGATTTCACCAGCATCGTCTGCGTTACGGCACAACACAGGGAAATGCTTGACCAGGTCCTTTCGACTTTCAAAATATCTCCGGATTATGACCTCGACATCATGAAAGCCGGCCAGGACCCCGCTCAGGTAACCTGCGCCGTAATCACCGGTCTTCAAAGCGTGATCGAAAAAACCCGGCCCGATCTGGTCCTCGTTCACGGTGACACCACGACCACCATGGCCGCCTCTCTTGCCTCTTTCTACTTCCGCGCCAAAGTCGGCCATGTGGAAGCGGGATTGCGAACCCGAAACAAGTTTGCCCCCTATCCCGAAGAGATGAACCGGCGAGTCACGGGCGCTATCGCGGACCTGCATTTCGCGCCCACCTCCGGGGCGCGTCAAAACCTCATCGATGAGGCAGTTGACCCCAAAAGCATTCATGTTACCGGCAATACGGCAGTTGATGCTCTTTTGGCGGCCATGACCATCATAGAAGAGCATCCCGGCTTGCGCGATCGCTTTTCCGAGCGCTATTCATACCTGAGTCCCCACAAGAAACTGATCCTGGTAACGGGGCACCGCCGTGAAAGTTTTGGCCGGGGATTCGAAAACATCTGCCGCGCACTCGCTGAGGTTGCCTCAGACCAACCCGATGCCCAGATACTCTATCCCGTTCATCTCAATCCTAACGTCAACGGGCCGGTCCGCAAGATCCTCGGTCAGATGGAAGGCGTAAACATATTTTTGATTGACCCGGTCGAATACCTCGAATTCGTCTATCTGATGAACCGCTCCTATATCATTGTCACAGATTCGGGAGGTATCCAGGAAGAAGCGCCCTCGCTCGGAAAGCCTGTGCTGGTGATGCGGGAGGCAACCGAAAGGCCGGAGGGCGTCCAAGCCGGCGTCGTCAAGATAGTCGGCACAAAATCCTCCCGTATCCGCTCATCCATAGAAAGTCTTCTGTCCGACAGACTCGAATATCAAAAAATGACATCGGCCGGCAACCCTTACGGTGACGGTCACGCCGCCGAAAGGATTGCCGGCATAATTCGTGCCTGCTTTGAGACGTAAATTTTCGGCCGCAAATCTCAAGTGTAGAATTTTATCCAACTTTTTGGAGATCTCGTTTACAATTCAAACTGCCTTATAGATATCTTCAAACGCTGCGTTCGGAGCATATCATGCGCCAAAAACACAAAATTCTGATCGTGGACGATGAGGCCCCCTTCCGCTCCGCATTGCGCCGGCTCCTGGAGAAAACACACATCATTCTTGAAGCCGATACCGGAGAAGGAGGCCTTATGCTCGCTGAAGGCGAAAATCCTGATCTGGTTCTGCTCGATATCGGACTGCCCGATAAAAGCGGCCTCGAATTGTTGCCCCGCTTCAAGGAAATCCGTCCTTCCCCGACTGTTGTCATGATTACGGCATACGACCGCGTAAAGGACGTGGTAAGCGCAATAAAGCAAGGCGCTTTCGACTACCTTGTCAAACCCGTCGACCTTGAAGAATTCGAATTAACCATCCAAAACGCACTTGAACACGCAGGCCTGAAAAATGAAGTCACCCGCCTGCGCCAGGAAGTTCAGAGGCTCCGCGGAGTCGACCAGTTGATCGGCAAAGACCGTCTGTTTCTCGAAGCGCAGATGCTGGCCATAAAGAGCGCGCAGAGCCGTGACGCGGGTGTCTTGATTCAAGGCGAGAGCGGGGTCGGCAAAGAGCTTTTTGCAAAGCTCATTCACACCAGGAGCCCACGTGCTCCCTATCCATTTGTGGCGCTCAACTGTGCGGCCTTTTCTACAGAAATTATAGAAAGCGAGCTTTTCGGATATGAAAGAGGAGCTTTTACCGGCGCCAAATCGGAGGGTAAGGAAGGCCTGCTCCAGGTTGCGGACGGCGGGACCCTGTTTTTGGACGAAATAGCCGACCTCCATCCGGAAATTCAGGCCAAGCTGCTTAGGGTAATGGAAGAAAAAGAATTCTATCCCGTGGGAGGAACAAAAAAGAAGATGGTCGACATCCGGATAGTCTCAGCTTGCAACCAGGACCTCTGGCGTGTGACCGAAGAAGGAGGCTTCCGCAAAGACCTCTATTTCAGGCTGGCGACAATCAAAATCAACCTGCCTCCTTTGCGTGAGCGGCGCGTCGATATCCTTCCTCTGGCGCGTATATTTATGGAGGAATTCAACGACAAATACAGCAAAAAGTTCCGAGGATTTAATCCTAAAGCCGAAGCGCTCCTGATGAATCATTCCTGGCCCGGAAACGTGCGCGAACTTCGAAACAGCATCGAGCGTGTCGTCCTGCTGGAAAATGACGATACAATCCTGGGACGCCATCTTCAATTCCTCGGCTCCGACAAGACCGAACCGGAGCCCCTTATGGCTGTATCGACCTTGAACGCGCTTAATACGGACAAATTCAGCATGGTCCTGCCCGATGGAGGCATTGCCCTGGCCGACATAGAGAAACAGGTCATTCTTCAGGCGTTCCAAAAATGCGGCGCCAATAAATCCAAAACGGCCCGCTTCCTTCAACTTCCCCGTCACGTCCTTCTCTACCGCCTCAAAAAGTATGGAATAGAAATTCAAAGCCGCATAGGCCATCCGGCTTAATTGCAGGGTTGTTTTCGATCTCATCGATTTGAACAAAATACTTCAAAACTTTCACAAAGTGAACAATATCCTACATATCTGAAGTAACACCCTGAATTACCGGCGTTTTCGACATCGGCCCCAGTGTCCGCCGCGATCAGGGGTCTCGATAACTGTAGAATATTACTCAATGTTGCCTGCGCCACATCCGAAAAGACTTTTCCAAATGCCCTCCTGGCCTCGATCCATATCGTCGTAGAATTGTGGCACGGCTTTTGCTCTAGCAAACCTGCGGAGGTTGGAGTCTGCGCCAAAGACCTTGTGTCCCACATCAAGGGTGATGATTCCTGAAGGCGCTGCCCGGAAAAATCTCCGGATCGGTCTGTATATGCGTTTTACAGCAGTTCAACGGATGCTCAAGTGCGGGTTCTTGCTGAGGCTCATATTCCTTTAACATACTCTGAAGCTCGGATTTCACCATAAAGGATGGTTCGGAAAAGGGAAAACTCAACTCCATTCAGCAATTCACGCTCATGTTCGCGCTCTGTGCCCGGTTGCAGCTCAAACTCGAGTGGATGCTCAAGCTCTTGATCTAAATCATGGTAAGGTTCGATTTGCAGTCCGGTTAGTGGTGGAAAATGTTCTCCTGCTCATCATCGATTCTATGAGTCTCCTCTGCTCGGAAGGCCATAAGGTAACCCCTTATGGCCTTTGACTTTTCAAAGGAAGCCTATCCGGCGCCTGCCTGGCTCCTTGACAAACTCGAAGCCTGCCTTGCTAATTGAATCAATGTGGAAAAACGATTATAGAATAAGAAAAGGGCATCGGCCAAAAAGCCAATGCCCTGCTAATTCATGATAGAGCTTTGCTCTTGCGGGTAGTGGCGCGACTTTTGCTTCAGAGTGCGGCCGAACCCGACCTTTTTGCAGCGGTGTGATCAACGCTTTGGGGCAAAATGAAAGGGGAAAACAGTGGGAGAGATGCGAGGGGAGAATGGATTGTGGCTTCGGCTGTCAATGATTCTGCTTTGCCTCTTTGTCTCTATCGCGCTGGCAGCTCGTGGAGCCGATGCAGAAGTAACTGTCCAGCAGTTCGGAGCAAAAGGAGATGGGGTGACAGACGACAGCAAGGCCTTCCAGGATGCGCTCTCGAGCCATGCTGCTCATGCTGCTGCCGTTTTTGCTCCTTCGGCAAAGTACCGCCTGAGTTCCGGGCTGGTGATTCCTCCGGGAAAGACACTCTATGGCGAAGGTTTCATCCCTTCATCATCGGCTGTGCCCGCTGGAACGACGCTTGTTTTCGGCCCCGATGTCCAGACCTGTTTGATGCTCAACGGCAACTCATGGGCCTTAGCCGCTTCCGCTCATGACCTGATTATAACCCGGGCTAAAGGGGCTGTCCCGGAGTCGTCCATCGGGGTGCTGACTCAAAACGGCTATAACCCGCAACTCTATAACGTTCTGAGCATGAGGCAGGCAGTAGGGTTCTACTTCCTGGCCGACGCTTTAGGGATCTCGTGTTCCCCGACAGGTATTTTCACCTCCCAGATTACCGACGCTCACGTGGTGGTCGATTCCTGGCCGGAGCTAAGGTGCATTCAAAGCAGGTTCGGCTCAAACGGACCTTATGATGTCCCGTGCAATGCTTATGTGAGACTCACGGGAGGCGGTGCAGGCGGGTCCGGTCCCAATGGGATCAGTTTTGTAAACTGCCAGTTCAACCAGGGAGAATCGGCCGGGAATGTGGTCGGCGCCTTTCTGGATTTCCGTTCCCTTGGTCCGAGTCAGGGGTACAATGTGGGTCAATTCGACTTCACCAACTGCCACATTGAAAATGCGGCGGTCGTGGTAAGCACGGACTCCAGTGTGTCCATTCTCGACAGACTGGCCCTGACTTCCGACGTTTTTCAAGACAACCCGGGCACTGGAACATTTTTCTCGCTTAGCGGGGCAACCGCGCTCAACAACTTCAGGATGGCAAACTGCGCCCTGACCACAAACACGTTTTCGCTGGCGCCCTCGCAGCAGATCAACAGCTTTTTGGTGTCGAACACCGTTTTTGGTGGGAACTGCTCTATCACGGGAGTCGGCAATTCGACGGTTTCTTTCCAGGGATGTGCATATCAAAACGGATTGAAAATTGCTGGCAGTTTTGGCAGGGCGATTTTCTCAGGCGTGCTGAGCGGTGGAAATGTTATCAATACCGCCACTTCCCCCGTGCAGATCGATATTCCAGGGGCGTCCATGACTCCGGGTCCAGCCCCGGGAATCACCTTCGGCGGCCGCAATACCGGAGTTACCTACACTCTTCGGCAGTCCCAATGGAAGATGACCGGAAACATAATCACCTATGAGTTCGAGATAGCCCTGTCGGATAAGGGAACGTCAACCGGTTATGCCCAATTGACGGGACTCCCTTTCCAGCCCAACGGTTATTATGCTCCGGCAGGCGGGGGCGCCGTGGTCTACGCTACAAGCATGAACGGTCTTACCGGGCCTCTTTTAATGAGCGTGGCCCCTGGAACCACCAGCGCCAACATCTATCAGTATGGTCCTTCCGGCATACAGGTCGTTACCAATGCAAACTTCACCAACGGGTCGGTCATATATGGTACGATAGAATACCCCTGGTAGCGGCTTACCAAACATCTCCATTGCCGGTAAGACGTTCTACCGCTCTTGGAACAGCAAGCCCGATACCTTCCTTGGTGAGGAAATTCCCGTTGATTTGCGTCTTATGGACGAGCACCTTTCTGAAGGCGCCATAAAGATTGGGGTCGGGTGGGACCGGATCTTTCCAGAAACTTCCCAATACGCCTGCGTGCGTCACTCCGGGAATAGCGTAAATTGCCTTGCCCAAAGCGATCGTGGGCCGATGATGGTCCAGTGAAACCATCCCAGCCGTGGAATTGACGGTCACCATACCCTGAGATGACGCGACATAGTCGGGCAAGCTGCCGCCGCTGGTGAAAAAGACTCTGTCTTCAATACCGAGCTTGCGCGCCAGATCGAAAGTAAAAGCCTCCAACTCCGAAGGCCAAAGTTCCTCCGGATGGCATTTGACGAGTAAATCCGTCCCGGAGGGAAGATTCCGCGAAAATGAGGTGAGCGCATACATAATTGCAGTGTTCATATTACCAAAATCGGAGTGGTGCCTGATTTGGTAATCGGAAGCGAGTTGCAGGCAGAACAAATAGAACTTTCTTCCCAAGGCGAAAAAATTCCTCTGAAACTCCATGTCCCGCTTGGCTTGGCTTTTCATTCCCAAAACTTTGAGCGTCCAGCGGCGGACGGCTGTCCATTCGTCATAAGGGCGATGATTTCTGAAATGGGCAAAGAACGGCTGAGCAGTAAATTTCGCGATATTGTAAGCGACGGAATGACGCACAAGCACACTCATCGGATATCGCGCCGGCCTGATCGGTGTTTCTTCGGGCAGCCCGCGGGCAAGATCGGTATACCACTCGGGAACGTGCGGCAAAAGAGAGTGGCCGTTTACCCCGGAATCCTCGAGCGTTATAAAATCGGGTCGAATATACCCCTGCTCGAATACATGACACCGCACGCCCATTGACCTGGCCACTTCGGTTCCCGTTCTCAATTGCGGCCTGCAATCTCCGTAAGTGACGAGGTCTGTTGCCTGGCGACTTTTGATCAGTTCGACAAGAAAACCGGACCAGTCCTTGGCCTTCTCCCTCAGGACTATCGTCTCGGGCCCCGACCAGTCAACAATATCACCGCCATTGAAATTGACACGGACTACTTTCTGGCCTTCACTCATGAGGGAGCGCCCGAGTGTCCTGAAAAACGGGCCGACAAAGCCTTGAAGGAATATGAAAGATCTTTTCATTACACCGCCGTCTGGTTGATAAGACTTTGAAATTCAGGCCTTAACGAAAGTTCCCCTTCCACAGTATCCTAACAACGCAATCCCTTCGTTGCAATAATCATTCTCTTTAACGCGCCCTTTGCATGTACGGACCAAAAAATAGTCGAATCAGCCGCGCGAGCGGCGATCGTGAAAGATCCCCGGCCCCGGTCTGCAAACTGTACTTAGCGGACAGACGGTCGAGAATGGTCTCCGGTCCGCAAAACCGCTCCGTCTCCCAGTCATAATATGTCGGGTAAAGGATCAGGGTCGCAGCAACAAGCTCGTCGAGACTAATCCTTCGAGTCCGGCGCGGCAAATCGAGTCGGTCGGCCGTAAGCCCCCACCCGGCGTAAAAAGGACTTCCATACGTGTAAACGTCTTTACCTCGAAGAAGAGCCTCGAAACCTGTTAGCGAGGCAATAGTGTGCACCTCATCAACCATACTTGTCAATACCGCAGCGGAGATATTTCCAATAATCTTGTCGCATAACTTGGAAACTGCCTCATCGGGAACCCCACCGGGGCGATTTCCAGCCAAAACGTCAGGATGAGGTTTATAGAGGATGAAAGCATTCGGCCTTGTCTGACGAACCGTTTCGAGAAGCTTGAGGTTAGTATTGATATCGGAAACGCTGCAAAGCACCGAGGCGTCATCTTCCACCTGGCCCGGCACCAAAACGGTCCGTTTATCTTTCGGCAGACTCAACCCGAAGGCATTTCCGGCTCCGATGTTGTACTTGGTGAGGTTTCTTGCGGTTATTTCGTGCCTGAGACGGCGAGCACGCTCAAGGAGTTGGCTCTCTATTCGGCCTTTCTCCAGGATATACTCGAGATCGCTCGGCTTGGATGCGTCGTAATAAATGCCCCTCTTATCCAAAACGAGCGAATATGGAACATAAAAGTTGGACCCCAGACCTACGGAACGCACAAAGCCGTCCTCCATGCGGATTATATCGATACCCTCAGCTTTTGCGAGCGCGATAAGATCCTCTTTTTCCGGCCATGCCCAGGTGATGATTCGGCCGTTGTTGGCTTTAGCGCATTTCACGGCGCGCGCGGGATCATCGATATATATTACCCTCTCGGAGATCGAGTAAAAAAAGGGTTTCATATGGGGACGTTTCCACACCGGAAACCCAACGCACACCGATACCCCCCTTTCGAAGGTCTGCCCGCCGATTTGCTCACCTGAAGGACCGCCTCTCATAGCCGCTCCATCGTCCCGCATCGATCGGTTGGTGCTTGAAAGGGTAGGGTTACTCCTATTTGTCCCAGCAACTTATCCACCGCTTCGAAGTGGTCCTCCCATGC
>DASPQK010000359.1:0-5252 GCA_035624985.1 Syntrophobacteraceae bacterium
CGATCGCTTTTGACAAGACCGGCACCATTACATTCGGCGAGCCCTCCGTCAAGCAGGTCATTCCGGTCGGCGACCACAGCGCAAATAGTCTCATAGCGAACGCCGCCGCACTTGAAGCGCACAGCAACCACCCCGTGGCGCGTGCAATTATCCGGCATGCCGAATCGGCCGGCATTCGCGCCGCTGTCGCCGACGCCTTTACGATCGTGCCCGGCCAGGGGGCGGAAGGGTCGATTGAAGGAAAGACTTACTGGATCGGCAGCCACCGGATGCTCGAAAGATGGCAGCGGGAAAGCCCGGTTTTTCATGACCAGATCGCCGGGATCGAAGAGGCCGGAAACTCGTTGATGGTGATGTGGTGCGACGACCATGTCTGCGGAATGGTAAGCGTTGCCGACCGGGTTCGCCCGGAAGCGGGCAGTGCGGTTGCCGCCCTCAAAGTTCTCGGTCTGAAGAAAGTGGTGATGATAAGCGGAGACAACCGCAAGACCGCCGAACTCATAGCAAAAGAGGTTGGAATAGACGAATTCCATCCGGAACTTCTTCCCGAGGATAAGGTCCGCCTTGTCTCGAAACTCAAGGACAAATACGGCGCAATTGCAATGGTGGGAGACGGTATCAACGATGCTCCGGCCTTGGCCGCCTCAACCGTGGGGATCGCCATGGGCGCGATGGGATCGGACGCTGCGATTGAAACAGCCGATATTGCGCTGATGTCCGATGATCTGTCGAAGATACCCTGGCTGATCCGCCACTCCAGAAAAACGATGGCCGTAATCAGGCAGAACGTTATTTTCGCGCTGCTGGTAAAGTCCCTGTTCATCGGCCTGGCAGCGGCGGGTGTGGCGACCTTGTGGGAGGCCATTGCCGCCGATATGGGCGCTTCCCTGCTCGTTATCTTCAACGGGCTGCGCCTGCTCGGGATTACAGGCGCAGGAGGTGGGGAAAAATATCCGGCAGTTTGCGGCTCTCATGGGGCATCATGCTAAAACTCGAGGACGTTGGCCGGGCTTCCATACGTAAGAGGTATGGAAAGCGGCCTTGGCGGATTTAACGGATTCCCGTTTCCCGGTTAACCAACAGCCCGCCGGGATTCTGCTCTATTTGGTTAGAGGCTGTGTCACAATCTTCCCCGAACCCTGACCATTGATACTCCAGCTTCCTGCCGCCGGCGCGATGCTCGCGCGCGAGGCTCTGCGCCCGCCATGGGCAGTATCTTTACACTGAGAGAGTTTGACCTTATATGAGGCAGGTCTCCACCCGGCGGAAGTTATCCCGGCGGCCCCTTATAACGGGTTGCGTTTAATTCGTCGCCTTCGGGAGGGCGTAAAGCCCTCCCCTTCTACGTAGCGGCGGGGTTTACCCCCGCCCGTCTTGAACGCAACCTGATATTAGAACGGAGGACATCGGTCGAAAGAATTGGTTAAGCCTCGGGTGTATGCTATAAACCGGCAAGTTTTTTAAATCCGCTTTCCTCTTATGCAGGAGCCAATCCAAAAAACGCCGGCTTCTCGAATCTGTTCATGAAGGCCCGGTCCCGGCGACTGAGAGTGATTTACAGTTGGCCGTCATGTCCAAATAGGAGGCAACATGGTGTGGGATCGAACGAACCGTCCGTTTTGGCTCCGCTGCACACTGGGTATTCTGTTCGCTGTCATTGCCGCTGCTATTAGGTGGCAGTTCCTGGAATCTCTTGGGTTGCGTGTCACTTTCCTGACCTTCTACCCCGCCGTGGCGGTTGCTGCGATATATGGGGGCTTTATCGCCGGGTTGTTGGCCACGGCAGTCTCTGCCGTCCTTGCCAACTATTTCTGGATGGAGCCGGTCGGCCAATCCGGCATTTCTAATGTTGCCGACCTGTTAAGCATAGTCATTTTTCTCGCAAGCGGCGCCCTGATCTCCTACCTGGCCGATGTAACATATCGCGCCCAGGCACGGGCGCACAAAGCCGAGGAACGCTCACAGCTTGCCGCCGAGCGTGAAAGAGCGGCTGTTGCGCTCCAGCAAAGCGAGAGCAAGTATCGCGAACTCGTCGAAAACGCCAACAGCGCCATCATCCGTTGGAAGAAGGACGGCGCGATAGCCTTTTTTAATGAATATGCTCAGAACTTCTTCGGCTACGGTGCGGAAGAGGTTATCGGCAAGCATATAAATATTCTCTTGCCCGAACGGGAGTCCACCGGAGCCAGTCTGACCGACTTGTTTCAGAAGGTTGTGAACTACCCGGAAAGGTACGTGAACAACGTAAATGAAAACGTTCTTCGGGACGGCAGCAGGGTCTGGATGGCATGGACCAACAGGCCGATATTCGACCGGGACGGACAAGTGCTGGAGATACTTTCCATCGGAAGCGATATAACCGAGCGAAAGCGCATGGAGCATGAACGGGAGATCGCGGTCGAACTCCTGGAGCTTATCAACAACAGCACCGGGACAGCCGATCTGGTCAGGGCCGCCGCCACCTTCTTTCAGAAGCAGTCAGGCTGCGAGGCTGTCGGTATACGTTTGAAGAAAGGAGAGGACTTCCCTTATTTCGAGGCGCGGGGCTTTCCTGAAGAGTTCGTCCAGCTTGAGAATAGTCTTTGCGCCAAAGACGCTTCGGGCGAAATACTTCGAGATAGTGCAGGCGATCCATATATCGAATGCATGTGTGGCAATGTAATTTGTAGGCGGATCGATCCGGCAAAACCTTTTTTCACTCCAGGGGGTAGTTTTTGGGCCAATGACACCACCCGGCTTCTAGCTTCTACCAGCGATGCTGACCGGCAGACTCGAACCCGCAATCGTTGCAATGGTGAAGGGTATGAATCGGTTGCGCTGATACCGCTGCGTCTGGGGCCGGAACCGTTTGGCCTGCTTCAGTTGAATGACAGGCAAAAGGGGATGTTTCCATCGGATATAATCGCCCTGTGGGAACGTTTGGCAGGTTATTTGGCCATAGCACTCTCAAAATACAGAACCGATGAAGCCTTGCGTGAAAGCGAGGAAAAGTACCGAGCTTTGTTCGACCATATGAACGACATCATGGCTGTCGATGAGCTTCTATTCGATGAACATGGCAATGCCTGCGATTGGCGCGTTCTGGATGTCAATCCCGCATACCTGCGAGCCTTGGGAAGGCCCAGAACCGACATTGTCGGTCGGCGTGCCAGTGAGATCTACGGAGACGATCCTCTGAAGTCTTTTCTTCGCCGCTTTACCGATATCGTGCAGACGGGTGAGTCGGTACGGTTCGAACAATACTTCGAGCCACTGCGAATGCATCTGTTCGTCTCCGGCTTTCACCTAGGGGGCATGCGCTTTGCCACCGTCACTACCGACATCTCAAACCGAAAGCGTATGGAGGAAGAGCTGCGCGAATCACGCGATGAGCTGGAGCTGCGCGTTGAGGAGCGAACCGACGAGCTTAAGACCCTTATGGCGAAGCTTAAGGTGAGCAACCAGGCCCTCCAGGATTTCGCCTCGATCGCCTCACATGACTTGCAGGAGCCCCTTCGAAAAGTCATGTCGTTTGGCAACCTGATCGGCCAAAAATACAAGGATTCACTCGGAGAAACGGGCAATGACTATTTGCGTCGCATGCTTGACGCTACTGAGCGCATGCGATCCCTGCTCAAGGGACTTCTCGAATACTCCAGAATTACAACGAAAGCCGATCCTTTCGTGGAGGTCGATCTCACAAAAATAGTCGGCGAGGTTCTCTCCGACCTGGAGATAGGGATCGAAAGGACCGGCGCCGAAATGCGGGTCTTAGGACTCCCGATTGTCAAGGCCGACCCCACGCAAATGAGGCAGCTTTTTCAGAATCTAATCGGCAACGCCCTCAAATTCCACCAGGAAGATGAGAAACCGGTCATCGAGGTCCGCAGCTCCATAGCCGATGATAAACTTCAGATCGTGGTTGAGGATAAGGGCATCGGGTTTGAGGAGCAGTATCTCGAAAAGATTTTCGCTCCGTTCCAAAGGCTCCACGGGAGAAGCAGCGGGTATGAAGGAACCGGGATGGGTCTTGCAATTTGCAAAAAAATCGTCGAGCGGCACGGCGGGAGCATTACGGCAAAAAGCACGCCGGGCAAGGGTTCATCATTTGCAATTACGCTTCCCTTCGAAAAGAAACCGAGAAAAGAAAAGAGTCCCGGGCCGACATCGAGCTAGTACTTGCTTGCAAAAGTGCTCGTAACAAGCATTCGTGTTCGTCACCCCGGCAGGGTTTTTGAGCCGGGGTCCAGGGGGTTCCTGAGGTGAGATCAGAGGTGGATTCACGGTAAAGCATGCCGGAATGACGAGTTTCGAGTACCTCTGAGACGTTGCGCTAATTTATGCAAGCAAGTACTAGGCTTTTGGATCAAATAGAAATCCGCCGCTCTATGTTTGGCTCTTCTTACCCTTTACCCTGGTCGCGAAGAACTGACAGGGTCTGCCGGAAGTAAACCCGAAGGGGTCAATTCGCTTGGTTTTAAGCGCACCGGAGGGAGATGAAATCAATGCAAGCCTGGTATTCGTTGTTTCTTCCACGTTCCGTCAGGTCACTAGCATGGCTGTGCATCCTGATAGCCTTTGGCATCAGTTTGCTTGCCCTTATTGGCGCTGCACTGCACATTACGCTGCTCACGAGCGTCAGGTCTCGGTGGATCGGCATGAGCGTCATTACTGCGACGTGCCTGGTTCTTTCCGCCCTGGAGTTGGCGCTTCTGCACAAGTCCCCGGCAAGCGTCCGCAAGTTCGTTGGCCTGCAAATGCCGGCGATATTGGATATCCTGGTGGGTTCACTGACCGTTGTGCTTTACGCCATCGCAATGACTACAGGACACAAACCTTCCCTGTGGGGTATCCGATTCCTGAACTTGTTCTGGAATCCTGAGACCAGATTGGCCTTACTGACGGCAATCCTCATTCTGGTCTTCGGATGTAGCTTGATGTTGCTCGCCGGCGGCAGTCGTCGGGCCTCAAATATCGCTCATGCCCTCATGTTGCCGGCGGTCATCGTGAGCTATCTGGTCCCGGTCAGTTACCTTTTTGGCATCCAGAACGTGTATGCATGGTTGGGCATTCCCGTAGCTTTAAATACCGGACTCGCCTTATGTGCTTTAGGTGTCGCTATCCTCTGCGCCAGTCCGGATACCTGGATGATGAGAGTATTTACAGCCGGTCATGCCGGCAGCGTCATGGCGCGCCGGCTCCTGCCCGCACTCCTTCTGATCCCGCTCCTGATCGGTTGGTTGAGACTGTATGGAGAGCGATCCGGAGCCTTC
>DASPQK010000360.1:0-25331 GCA_035624985.1 Syntrophobacteraceae bacterium
ACCTATCCAGGCCCCCCGGATGCATAATGTGCGCACCTGGGGGGCTTCCGTTAAGAGTTTCGAGTTGTTGGTCTTGGGTTTTCGTTCAGTTTAACGGGGAGCATCGGTTGACCCCGCCGCCTCTATCGTGCACTTTGTAAAATCAATTTCTTTTCCACATTTTTTGCAGATGTGAGTCTTGTCGAATTCGTCCGAGAAGATCTCTTTTTCCTGTGCGCAATTCGGGCACTTGCATGTGAAGGATTGCAGGCTCTTAAATTGCTCAAATCCTGGACAGTGTTGCGGCGTTGTCATTTGTCAGCTCCTTTTTGAAATGAAAGGTGTCACATAGCGTTCAGGACAGGCCGAAGCGCATAGAGCCGAGTTCGTAAAGAGTGGTCCTGGCTTCATCGACCGTCTTTCCGAGCTTCCAGGGTTCCATGAACCCGCAGAGCATAAACTTCCAGCCTTCCTCATCATACAGGATGTCGACATCGTCTTCGCAGTTAATGCCGCACCCCTCCTCTCCCAATATTTCGAACAGGGTTTGCCTGATCCGCTCTTGATCTTCCATGTCAAAACTCCTTTATTCCTATATTCTTAAGGTGACAACTAACCGATTAGGATTCTTTTAATTACGATTCCTGTGGCGAGCAATACTTTAAAGTGAAGGCTACATATCTTCGAACAAAAAAACCGGAAGACCTCAGGGCATCCCA
Organism: Syntrophobacteraceae bacterium; assembly: GCA_035624985.1. Lineage (GTDB taxonomy): Bacteria > Desulfobacterota > Syntrophobacteria > Syntrophobacterales > Syntrophobacteraceae > SbD1. The sequence continues at coordinate 699 of DASPQK010000360.1, forward strand.
AGCGCATCCCGAAGATAGGGCGCAGTGTAGGAATCTTTCGAGCGCGCAACCACCTCGGGAGCGCCGGCTGCGACGACCAGCCCGCCGCCGTCGCCGCCTTCGGGGCCAAGATCAATCACGTAATCGGCGCACTTGATCACATCCGGATGATGTTCGATTATGATAACGGTATTCTGCTGATCCACCAGTTTGCGGAGAACATGAAGGAGTTTGTTGATGTCTTCGAAATGCAGGCCGGTGGTGGGTTCATCGAGGATGTAGAGCGCTTTCCCCTGGCCCCGCCGGCTCAATTCGGCGGCCAGTTTGATCCTCTGAGCCTCACCTCCCGAAAGAGTGGTGGCCGGCTGGCCCAGCCGTATGTATCCCATTCCGACGTCGATGAGGGCATCGAGCCTGTAGCGGATCGGCCGGAAATTGGCGAAAAAGGCAGCGGCCTCATAGACCGTCATCTCCAGGATCGAAGCTATCGAGTGGCCCCGGTAAGTAATGTCCAGGGTTTCACGATTGTACCTGCCCCCCTGGCAGACCGGACAAACAACGTAGATATCGGGCAGAAAATACATCTCGATCCGTTGGAGGCCTTCGCCGTGACAATGCTCGCACCGTCCCCCCCTGGCGTTAAACGAAAAGCGGGCGGGGGAATACCCCCGGGCGCGCGCTTCGGGCACTTGGGAAAACAGTTGCCTTATAAAGCCAAAGAGCCCAGTGTAAGTGGCCGGAATCGAGCGCGGTGTTTTGCCGATCGGCGATTGATCTACAAGAATCACTTTTCTAAGGCGCTCGGCGTTTTCAAGGGAACAGAACCGGGCGGGATGGGTCTCGACCTTGTAGATCCTGCGCGCCAGTGCGCGGTATAGCGTATCAAGGACAAGGGTGCTTTTGCCCGACCCGGAAACCCCTGTCACGCACGTCATGCATCCATAGGGAAAATCAACGGAAATCTTCTTCAAGTTGTGTCCCGAAGCGCCGGTTAGCCTGAAAAAGTCTCGGCTCTTTTTCCGGCGTTTAGGAAATTCAATCTTTTTCTTACCCGAGATGTAGAGGCCCGTAATGGAGGCAGAGCAGGCTGCGATCTCTTCGGGCGGTCCAGAGAAGACGATCTCGCCTCCCTGTGTACCCGCTCCCGGCCCCATATCGATGAGGTGGTCGGCGCACTGGATGGTTTCCCTGTCGTGTTCGACCACTACCAGGCTGTTGCCTGCGTTCCTGAGCCGCATCAGGATGTCCAGAAGCCTTCTGTGGTCGCGCGGGTGCAGGCCGACACTGGGCTCATCCAGAACATAGAGCACACCCGAAAGGCTCGAACTTATCTGATGCGCCAGCCGAACGCGCTGGGCCTCGCCGCCCGAAAGGGTGTTGGAAGCGCGCTCAAGGGTGAGATAGGGCAGCCCCAGTTCGATCAGGCTGTTCAAGCGGTTAAGGATTTCTTTGCGGGGGCGTTTTAAAATCTCCCGCCGGGATTCGTCGAAATCCAGCTCACAAAGCCAACGGGCTGCCTCGGCCGGATTCATCGCCGAGACTCTGTCTATTGAAAGGCCTCCGAGCCGAACCGAACGGGCGGTTTCGCTCAGCCTCGTACCATTGCAGGCGGGGCAGGGATGCGGTTCGGAGCTGAATCGCGGGACCTCCGGCCCTTCTGCATCCGCCGCTGCGGCTTGCGGCGTGTCCGGCCGCTCGAAACCCGCGCCTCGCGGGGCAGCATTGGCGGGAGTTGCGGGTTCGGCGTCGCGGGTCAAAGACGACCCGCGATCTGCGATCCGGCGTGGGGCAGTTCTATAGTGCCGTTGCTCGAGGTTGTACGCGCCACTCGTGACTCGTGACTCGCGACCCTCCGGGGAGGCTTCCTCTTCGTCCGCTCCGGCATATCCCAGTCCCCTGCACAAAGGGCACATGCCGGAGGGGTGCAGGAAAGAAAACAGGCCAGGCGTAAGCTCCGGCCCCGTATACCCGCAGGAGGGGCACCGGGCCGATTCGGAATAGACTTTCTCCCAACCCTCAGGAGTGGCGATTGCCGCTGTTCCATTTCCAACCCTCAAAGCCAGTTCCAGCGAATCGATAAGCCGTCTGGGTTTTTCTCCATCCAAAACCAGCCGGTCAACCACAATATCGATGATGTGGAAGGGCCTGCGGGGCAACGAAGGAAGCGGGTCCAGCTCATAGACAGACCCATCTGCGCGAACTCTGCCGAAACCATCACGCCTGAGCCCTTTCAGCAGATTGGGCAGTTCCTTTTCCGCAACTCTTTGGCCGAGTGGAGCAAGGAGCAATATGCGGCTTTTCGGGGGCAGACTATCCGAGAGGTCGGCAAGGATTTCGGGAACGGTCCAGCCCCGAACAGGCATGTGGCAGTTCGGGCAAAAGATTGTGCCGAGCCGGGCAAAGAGCAGGCGCAGGTAATCGTGGATTTCAGTCAGGGTGCCTACGGTGGACCGGGGGTTGTGCGGCAGGCCTTTTTGTTCGATTGCTATGGAAGGACTAAGCCCATCGATTTCATCCACTAGCGGCGCATTGAGCCTTCCAGCCATCTGGCGCACGTAGGAGGAGAGGGCTTCGAAATAGCGCCTCTGCCCTTCGGCAAAAAGAGTGTCGAAGGCGAGCGAAGATTTGCCCGAACCGCTTACTCCGGTGATTACGACGAACCTGTTTCGGGGTATCCGCAAGTCAATATTCTTGAGGTTGTTCTGGCGAGCACCTCGGATGTAGATTGATTCATCGGTCATTTATATCAAGCCGGTGGAGAGTCCAAATTATTTGGCGGCGCGATTACGCAAAGCCTGCAAAAGCGTGATTTCAGGGGATTAAGCCTATTAGGACCAAGGGAACCGCCGGCACTCCGCGACCCTGGCGAATCACGTTGTAGAGTTCACCCTCATAATAAGGGACGCCCGAGCTCATTTCGGCCTGCAAAGCTTTCATAGGCAGAATTTCAACACCCACATCAATCTGATCACCGACATAAAAGGCTAGGTGTTTTACAAAAAGATCATAAGCAACAAAAGAATATTTTCCGAACTGGACCTCAATAGCAACCCTTTCCTTTACAAAATCAGTCTGGTTATAGCTGAAGATCGGTTGTTCTCCGCTTTCTTCTATCTCTTTCTTTTGCACTTCAGGCTTTTCGGACAGAGTTTTTCTTATCAGTCTCACGTCTTTAGTAACCCAGTAGCTCACCCGGCTCTCAGTCCAGTTTTTCCGTCTCAGGTGCGTTTTGAACGAGGCGTTAAGATCGATTGGGCTAAACAATACCTTATCCCGCTTTGTTTTTTCCTTGGATACCTTTGTTTTACAAAGAGCTGCGTCAACTGTATGTATGACGTCTCCAATTTCTTTCCAGAGTTTCGGTTTATGGACCAGCAAAAATTCATGGCCGTTAAGGTGAGAGTACATCTGCGCTATTTGCATTTACCTACTGCTCTCTCCTCTGCTCAAAAACAGTCAACTGCTTACCCGCCTTGGTCCATGGTGCTATCCTAAGACTATTCCCCGCCTGGATAGGATCGTAAACAGGCCGGGCCATAGGGCGGGTTCTCAGGATACCTCTCAATTCCTGGTCAATTCTTTCTTCCGCAAGTTCAGCGTACTTGGGCACTATCTCAGCGCCAATGCCTTTGCGGCGATGCCGGATGGCCGCGATTATCGCTGTTCCTGTCCCCAAGAAAGGATCAAAAACCCAATCGCCCTCACGCGTCATAGACAACACAAGCCGCTCTATGAGTTCCACAGGAAATTGGCACGGATGAATGGTTTTCTCAACATGATTGCATTTTACATTGGGGATAATCCATAGATCTCCTGGATTTTTCCCTAGAGGGTTGCAGGAGTGTTTCCCGGCGTTTGGGCCCTTGAAATACTTCTTGCCCGGGTATTTTTGCGGTACTCGCACAGCGTCAAGATCGAAAACATACTCGTCTGATTTCGTGAACCACACAATAGTTTCGTATCTCCCGGAAAATCTCCTTGAGCAATGGAGCCCATGTTCAAAATGCCAGATTATGCGGTTCCGCATTTTTAATCCGACATTGCTGAATATAGGGTACAGAGCTGAATCTAGAGGGATGATCGCCCCATTGTCAACATAGTTTCCAACTTGCCAGCAGATGCTCCCGGTATCTGAGAGCGCTCTCACGCATTCGCGAATAACCAGCGCTTGTTGCTCCAGGTAAAGGTCCAGTTTCAACTTCTTCTCATATTCCTTGCCAATGTTGTACGGAGGTGAAGTGACGACCAACTGCAGAAACCCGTCAGGGATCATCTTGAGCAGGTCGAGACAATCGCCGTGGTAAACCGCTGACCACTCGGAAGGATCGAGATCGCCCATCATTCTTTTTTGCATCATCACTTTGACTCCAAACGGATTATGTCTTTCCATGATTTGTCCCCCCGATTATCTACCAACCGCCAAATCATATCAAGGAATTCATCCGCCATGAGCTTAGTGGGAAAAATTTGTGCGCCTTTCACCTTTTTGTTTTCTATTCAGCGCGATCGCGGCTGCAAGCCTGACTGCTTCCACAAGGCTTCCAGGGTCGGCTTTTCCGGTGCCCGCAATGTCGTAGGCGGTCCCGTGGTCAACCGAGGTGCGCACGATTGGAAGCCCGAGGCTGATATTCACAGCTTCGTTGAAATGAACGAGCTTTATCGGGATAAGCCCCTGGTCGTGGTACATGGCCACAACCGCGTCAAACTCGTTCGCTAGGGCGCGAAGAAAAACGGTATCCGCAGGCCACGGACCGCTGATGCGGGCGTAAGAACCGCCCCGGTTCGCGCCGGATTCGGAAAAATCCCTCCCCGGATCGAAGCCGGGGCCGGTTTCACTCCCGTTTACGAAAGAAGTAAGATCGCAAAGGGGGGATCCCTCGAATTCCTCGATCACGGGCCTTATGACCTCGATTTCCTCGCGCCCGAACCTTCCTGCTTCTCCAGCGTGCGGATTTAAGCCGCAAACGGCAATGCGGGGCGATTTCACGGCGAAGTCACGCGCCATTGACTCGGCTGTAATGCGGATAACCCTGCGCAGCAGATCTTTTGTTATCAGGCCCGCAACGTCGCTCACAGGTTCGTGGATCGTTGCAAGCGCAACCCTGATTCTAGGCCCGGCAAGCATCATGACAACGTCTGCCGCGCCTGTCAGTTCCCTTATGAATTCCGTATGCCCTGGAAAAGGAAAACCCTGGCTGTGAAGCTGTTCCTTGTTTATTGGACAGGTGCACACGGCATCGACCGATCCTGCGCATGCAAGTCCGACTGCCTTCCGTATACATGAGACCACAGCCTTGCACGCTGCCGGTGAAGGCTTCCCGAATTCGACGTCCGCCTGCGTCAGTCCGGGCCCCGAACTCCCGTCCTGTTCGACAGGCTCCAGCAGTGGAATCACGCCCGCACGGGCCGCGATGGCGCCGGAGCGGAGCGACTGAAGCATTCGATCGTTCACAGGCCGCACCTTGAGGGATGAACCGAGTATCCCGATTGCGCGTTCGATCGGCAGCCTGTCACCGATTACCAGCGCTGAGCAGGAGGCCTGTCGGCCCGCACCTGGAAAGCCCGGCGAATCGAATGCTTTAACGATTATTTCCGGACCGACCCCGCTGGGGTCTCCCATCGTTATGGCGACAATTGGCCGCATTACTGGCCCTACCCTCATCTGCCGGTTAGCGCCGGCCTCATGGCACATGAGCGATGTAATTCTTGAATTGAGGTACATCTTGAATTTTACCATCCCTGTATGGGTTTTGTACCGAATTATATGGCCTTAAGATCACAGGATCGAGTAGTATGGCACGCCCGGGAGGGGGATGAAATGGCCGATATGACCGAAGAAATCACTGTATACGACAAAATCCGACAGCGTTACCTGGATGAGATTTTCAGCGGGGATTACTTATCTAAGCTCCCAAAACTCGGCCTGAGGGCAAACGAAGGCGAAATCGAAATCACTCTTTTCAATAGACCACACCGCATGTCCGCAGACAAAATCGTCGATGCGTCAGGTGAAAAACCGAGCCATTCGGTGAGCGTGGCGCTTTGCAAATACCTGCTCCTTTGTCCCGTGGATCGCCCGGTTGACGACGACTGGGTGTCCTACAGGAATTTCAAGGATGCAACGCCTTTTGCAGGCGCATTTGCAAATAACGTGGAGAAGGCCCTTGCCAAGAGCTTCTCGGGTAAACTTGCCGAGCTTGCGGACTCATGCTCAAAATTGGGCGGCCATCCCCCGGCCGTCAACCTTGCCTATGATCTTGCCATGCAGTTTGACGCTTTGCCGATGGTGCCGATTCTTTTGCTCTTTAACGATGAAGATTCGGAATTTCCGGCTCAATGTTCCGTGCTTTTCGAAAGGCGGGCTAATAGTTACTTGGATGTGGAAAGCCTGGCGATTCTGGGTTGGCTCCTTGCCGCTTACCTTCAGGGGACCCCGGAGACAGCGATGTAAGCCGCTCAGCGACGGGCTTGCGGGTTTCATCGGCAAGAGAAGAAAAGAGTTTGGGTTAGAGTTCAAACCGTTCGGGGTATATTGCAGGATCGGCTTTCCTCGTCTTGAAAGCGCCGATTTCCTCGAGCCACGTTATGTAAGCTGCAAGGTCCGGGGTATGCCGGCTGCCGGGGTCCTCCATGGCCTGGGGTTGCCCCAGGGGAAGGTCCGATTCGAGATTGAGAAGCTTTTTGGCGAGGGTCTTGTCACCCTTTTCGGGTAAGCTCATAGAACTTCTCCATTTGACCGTACTTTTCAAAGTAGCCTCTGATCTCATCCATATCAATTTCTGTGTGTTTCAGAAGCTGCTGAATATCCGCCATCTCACGGAAAGACCTGGCAGGGTCGTTTTTCATCGCAAAAATTTTGAGGGCGACCAGATGTTCGGGCCTCGCCACGGGGACCGAAACATCGAGAATCGGTATCTGTCTGGTCCCGGAGAATATCGCGTCGGCGGTCTCACCCGCCACGTACACCAAATCTATCCGGCCCAAACTTGTCAGGGGATGCAGATGATTTGAAAATCCTTTGGAACGATAAAGTGTCTGATACCCGAGTGATTCGAGGAACCCAATTACTCTTTCCTGCCCTTCCTCCCTCACTACGAAGTCCATATCCTGAGTTGCGCGGACATAGCCATATGCCTGGAGCGCGAAAGCTCCGATCAGCGCGAAATCGATCTTTTGCTCGGCCAGAAAACCGATGAGACGTTCGAGAAGGGCCGTTATGTTCACGGCATCCTATTTCCTGAGGAAATCTTCGCCTTCAACTGTTCGATTTCAGCGGCGCTCAGCTCGCGGCCATCCGCGGCAAAAACTCCCGCCGACGGAGGCACATCCAGGCGGAAAAGTGCGGGATCGAGGTTCGAGTGGACAGTAAAGGAGTCGATGGCGATCTCGTTGGTATTGCCTAGAACATCATGAGTTCGAATGCGGCAAATCTGGTAGTTTCCAAGGTCTATCCACAAATAAGCAAGTTTGACGTTAGGGTCTTCCTTCCTGGGAACGAGTTGCAGAACGGCGAAATTCTCAGTCGACTGGATTGAGTCCAAAGTAACCTCAAAATGGCTCTTGAGCCCGAGCGCCCCGTCAAAGAAGGTGCGTGCCATCGGTGATGCGAACAGCTTGTCGCCGTCGAACATCGTAATCTGGTTTTCAGGCCGCGCGTAAAGCCAAGCGAACTGATTGTTGGCAACGAAAATCTGTTCCTCCGGCTTGTCGTATTCCCAGCGCATCATCCTCGGCTTTGCATAGAAGAGCCTCCCCTGGGCCTCTGCGCTGCTTAGGGTCACCGCCGCCGCCGATGTGGTCTTCTGGTGGAAGATTGCCGTAAAAGCATGGATGTTCTGGTAATTTGCTTCCGTTTTACCAAGGATTTCCCCGAGCATCCGCGAAGCGCCTGCAGCCCAAACAGAACCGGTAGAGCACAATAACAGGAGCAGGACAAGAAGCCCGGGAAGCACAGCCTGGTAAAGGTTTGCCCGGGAAGCGGCGTGGTATCTGTCGTTTGCCATATGCGTCCTATAGCCGTCTGCCAAGCACTTCCCTCGGCTTTATCCCGTCAGATGGGGATACTATTCCCTGCTGTTCCATAACTTCGATCATACGGGCGGCACGATTGTAACCCACCCGCAGTCTTCTTTGCAGCATGGATATCGAGGCCTGCCTGGTTTCCAGAACGAGCTGGACTGCATCTTCGTATTTTTCGTCCAGTTCCTCTTCGACCACATCGCCGGTGGCCCCTTCTTCACGCAGGTCAATCCTGCCCTCGAGCGGGTCATCGATGAGTTTCTGGGTCTTCCAGTGTTCGGCCAGTCTTGCAATTTCGGCATCGGATACAAATGCCCCGTGGAGGCGCTGGAGTTTTGCCGTGCCGGGAGGGCGGAAAAGCATGTCCCCGGCTCCGAGCAGGGCTTCGGCCCCGGAGTCGTCCAGGATTGTCCGGGAATCGATTTTCGATGACACCTGGAACGATATCCTCGTCTGAATGTTGGCCTTGATTATCCCGGTCAGAACGTCCACAGAGGGTCTCTGCGTGGCCAGGATAAGATGGATGCCCGCCGCTCGCGCCATCTGCGCAAGACGCGTTATAGATTCTTCGACCTCACGGGAGGCCACCATCATCAGGTCGGAAAGCTCATCAATTATTATCACTACGTAAGGCAGCCTGTGGTGTTTAAGACCGGAATCGGAAAGCTCGCCGGTTTCCAGTTCCTCTTCAACTTCTCTTCCTCTTTGCGGTTTTTGGCGAACGCCCAGCTTTTTATTATAGGCCTCAATGTGGCGAACGTCTTTATCGGCCAGCAGCTTGTAGCGAAACCCCATTTCCTCCACGGCCCAACGCAGGGCCCTTGTGGCCATTTTCGCATCGGTCACCACGGGGTGGATCAAATGGGGTATGCCTTCGAAGCTGTTGAGTTCGATCCTTTTGGGGTCTATCAGCAGGAGCCTCAACTCTTCGGGTGTATTTCTGAAGAGCAGGCTGCTCAAAACGGTGTTGATGCACACGCTCTTGCCTGTTCCTGTTGCCCCCGCAATGAGCAGGTGGGGCATTTTGCCGAGATTGGTGGCGACCGGCAGGCCGAATATATCCTTTCCCAGGACAACCGTGAGTGGAGCTACGGCGACTGAGAATATCTCTGATTCGAGTACGGCTTTAAGTGAGACCAGTTCTCTTTTGACATTGGGTATCTCTATCCCAACTGCGGCTTTGCCCGGGATTGGAGCCACTACGCGCACGCTTACGGCCTTGAGGGCCATCGAAAGGTCGTCGGCAAGGTTTACGATCCGGCTGATCTTTATTCCCGGCGCGGGAGCGTATTCGTACATCGTAATAACCGGCCCGGGATTGATGCCTACGACTTTTCCCTGCACACCGAAATCGGCCAGTTTTTCTTCGAGAACTGCGCCGTTTTGTTCGAGCCTTTTCCAGTCGGGCTTGTCGATTTCAGTTTCATAGGTGTCGAGTATTATGAGATCGGGGAGCACGTACTGCCCTGGATCGATGTGAATGGGCGCCGGCCAGACGGGTTCCCTGCGGGCCTGTTTTTTTATGAACATCTCTGCCTGGACGAGCGGTGAAGACAACTTTTCCCTGCTTTTCGCTCGAACCGGAGGCAAATCAGGGGGCCCCGGTTCAGCTTCCTCGGTTTCACCATCCACATCTCCCAAAAGCCATACGGACGCTCGGCCCCACAATGCTGAAATCTTCTCGATCATGGCCTTCAGCGTAAATGGTGTGGAGAGCACAAGTGCTATGAGAACCAGTCCGATCAGAAGTGTATGCGAACCCAGCGCCGAGAGACGATCGTCAAGAAAATTCGCCAGGACCCTCCCAATCAGTCCGCCGGTTTCGAGTTCTTCGTTGAGAAACACCACCGAATCCCAATGCAGAGCGCCAAGGGTCATTATGCTGACGATAAGAAGGGCGGCGCCCGACAGACGGAGCCACGCACGTTCGAACGAGGGGCCTCTTATCAGACGCCAGCTTGCCCACAAGCCTGCGGCTGCCAGCCCGTAGGTGCCGATCCCGAAAACCGCGATCAGCGGCCAGGCGATGTTGGCGCCGAAAGCGCCCACCCAGTTCATAGTCAGATTCCCGGAAGGCAGAAAGACCGTGGGATCTTTTTCGTGATAGGACAAAATGCTGAACAGGACCAGAAGCGAGATCGTCAGAACGCATAAAGCCAAGATTTCGTGTTTTTTTCGATCCATTTCTCAGATCTCTACGACAATTGGATATATAACAGGTCTTCTGTCCAGAGTCCTGGTGAAAAAGCGCTTGAGTTCGCGCCGTATTTCCTCCTGGAGCCAAGTGCAGTCCAGTTGGCGATCTTCCTCCATTTGCCTGTCGAGGCTCTCGAATATGATGGACTTGGCCTCATTGAGGATTTCCGGTTTTGCCTCTTCGTGAATGAATCCTCTGCTGAATATATCCGGACCGCTGAGAATTTCATTTGTTTGCTTGTTTATCACCAGTGATGCGATCACCAGCCCGTCTTCGGACAAGTGCCGCCGGTCCCGAAGAACCAGACCTTCCACGTCGCCAACCCCTTTGCCGTCCACAAAAACCCTGCCGACCTCGGTCCTTTCATCTGTGCAAACCGTATCCCGGCTGAAGCATATGACACGACCGTTTTCCATCAAAAGGCAGTTTTCCGCAGGCATACCCAGTGAGATCGCCAGTTGCCTGTGTTTCATAAGGTGGCGGTATTCGCCGTGAATCGGTATGAAATAGCGGGGCTGGACCATGTTGATGAGTATTTTCAGCTCCTCCTGATAGGCATGTCCCGAAACATGTATCTCCCTTATCTGCTCGTGTATTACATCGGCCCCGTTTCTGCACAGATGGTTTATGATGTTTTGGATGGTGCGCTCATTTCCGGGGATGAACCTGGAGGAAAGTATTATAGTGTCCCCTTCCCTGATCTTGAGTTTCTTGTGGTCATTGAACGCCATCCGGCTCAGGGCGCTCATCGGCTCTCCCTGGGTCCCGGTAGTCAGCATGAGCACCTGCGAGTCATGCATGTGCTGGAGATCAGCAATGGTTATCTCATCGTCCCTGGTAAAATCGAGATAGCCCAGTTCGCGGGCGATTCGAACGTTTGCAACCATCGATTTGCCGTTGAGCAGTACTTTGCGGTCGAACTCGCGCGCAATATAGATGAGCTGTTGGATCCGGTGCAGATTGCTCGCAAATACGGCTACTATCATCCTTCCCTGTTTTTCCTGGAATACTTCACGAAGTGTGGCGCCCACTTCCTTTTCCGATACCGTATATCCAGCCCGCTCCACGTTGGTGGAGTCGGAAAAAAGCGCCAAAACACCCTCTTCGCCATAGGCGCCAAGGCGCGCGATATCAAACCTTTTGCCGTCAACCGGAGTATTGTCTATCTTGAAGTCGCCCGAATGGATCAGTATGCCCACAGGGGTGCGGACGGCAAGACCCACGCCGTCGGGGATACTGTGGCAGACGCGAATGAATTCGAAACTGAACGGTCCTATCCTTGTCACCTGGCGGGGAACGACCCGAATGAGCTCCGCTCTGTCGAGCAGGTTGTGCTCCCGGAGTTTTTCCCTGATCAGGGCCAGAGTGAGCGCCGTGCCGTATACGGGGATAGGCAGTTCGCGGATGAGGAAGGGAATTGCGCCTATGTGGTCTTCGTGGCCGTGGGTTACGACAAGACCGGCCACCTTGTCTTTTCTTTTGCGAATATAGCTGAAATCGGGAATGACTATATCTATGCCCAGCATCTCTTCTTCGGGAAACATCAATCCGGAGTCGACAACTACGATGGTGTCCTCATATTCAAGCACCATCATGTTAAGGCCGATCTCGCCCAGACCACCGAGGGGGATGACCTTTAAAGTGGGACCGGTCGATTTTTCAGGCATCGCCGCAGATGTTGCCGCCATCATGCAAAATTTCGCTTTCGGTTTCAGGGTCGAGCCTGGGGCCGTATCCCGCCTCCCCAGGGGTCAAATTGGCGCGGATCGCCTCGCGGACCTTTTCCATCAGCAGGTCCCTGCTTCCGCTGTCAGTGCCTGTGGTTTCAATCGGTTTGCCTATCGAAAAACCGATCTCACCCGGATGGATCGTCCAGTCGTTTTTGACAAGAATTCGATATGATCCGCTGATGCTGATGGGGACAAGCCTCTGCTGCGACTTGGCGGCAAGAATGAACGCGCCTTTCTTGAAATCTTTAACTACCCCGTCGGCGCTCCGAGTGCCCTCAGGGAAAATGAACACCGAAGTCCCCTGACGAATCGCCGCAGCCGCCCTGTCCATGCTGATCATCGCCTTCCTGTGGTCCTTGCGGTCGATAGGTATATAGCCGGCCCTGGACATAGCGACACCGAGGACCGGGATCTTGAAAAGTTCTTTTTTTGCAAGCCAGCTAAAACTGACCGGCAATTTCCCGAGTGCCGCAAAAATATCGAACCAGCCCTGGTGATTGCTTACAAATATGTACGGGCCGCCGTCATCTATATTCTCAAGTCCGGTAATGTTGACTTTCACGCCGGCAGCCCAAAGGTTGACGTTGCCCCAGACCCTGGCCAGAAGATTGGGCCAAGCCCGGTGCATAAAAGAACCTATCACGGTGAAACACCCCAGAATTACGGTGGAAAGCACCAAAATGAGATAAAAGAAAACCGAGCGGAACAATTTCATTTCTCACCATTGGGCGAGGCGTATTAATAAATCGGAAACAAACTACCGGATCGTTTTCAACTTTTTAGTCTAAACCGTTTCCAGAGGGGAGTCAATTGGAAGAGGCAAGGCATGTAGAGAGGCAAGGCGGAGCAATCGAGGTCTTCGCAATCAAACTGTTGGCGGGCCGAGTCCCGAAAAATCCCAAATGATCTTGCTCCTTTTTTCATTCGTGATATATGGTATTCGGGATTGGAAGAAGTTCACACCAAGTGTATTCAAAGGGAAGGGAAGAAATGGCTAGAGGCTCTGTAAACAAGGTCATATTGATCGGCAGATTGGGGGCTGACCCGGATATCCGATACAGCCCCAACGGGGTCGCGGTCGCAAAATTCAACCTCGCAACAAACGATGCTGTCTCAGTCGGAGAGGGTAAATGGGAAGAGCGGACCGAATGGCACCGGATAGTAACCTTCGGCAGAACGGCTGAATTCTGTGGAAATTATCTCGCCAAAGGACGCCAGGTCTTTATCGAAGGTAGTATTCGGACTAACCAGTGGGAGGACCAGCAAGGTCAGAAGCGCTATTCTACCGAGATTCACGCTCGGGACATCCAATTGCTGGGAAGCGCAGAAGGTCAGGTACAGGCACAGGGGACAGCAGGCGACCGCAACCAGGCTTCAAACGCCGCCGACGCATCCAGGCGTTCGGCAGTGGAACAGCTGCCCGCCAATGCGGGCGGCCCCCCGGACGACGATATACCCTTCTAGCGCGTGCGAAGAGCGTGGATTCCATACGCGGGCAAAGTGGGGGCGATACCGCACTTCGCTCCCGGGACCCCGCCCGCGAAGAACTTTCCGTAAAAGGACGGCAGATCCAGAGAAGATGCCGCCCACCGTGGGTCAATATTTCATTGCAAACCCGATTCGCGCAGGTCCGGTTGCAGATGTTGACGATTACCCATTGTTGAATGCGGCTTGGTTTTAGAACGAGAGAGTTTACTTCTTCAGCATTTGTTCGACATCTTCCATGAGTTGCAGGAATTCCTTCGACTGTCTGTACTGGTCGAGAGCTTCCTGATGCTGGACCCAGGTCTCCCACATTTTCATCCAGGCGGAATTGCGCCAGTAACAGTCCGAATCGGCCTGGTTTCCGCCTGTTCTGGCCCGGAATTCTTCGTATTCCTTCCTGCAGGTCTTGCAAAAGTTGTATGGCGCGGCAAACCTGACGTACTCCTGGGAGTCTACCTGGGCTCCACACTTCGAGCACTTCACCATGCACCGGGAACACTGAAAGATTTTTCGCAGGGCCTCAATCTTGAGATGGCGCAAAGCCTTGTCGCGCTCCCACTTGAAGTTCTCCGCTTTCTTGCCGAATTCGAGAATCTCGGCCATATCGCACCTTTTTCCCGGCAGCCTTGAGAAAGGTTCAATCATCTGACTGCTTACACCCGCCGGGATCGGAAAAGGATTTTTCGGGTTCGGCATGCCGACTTGCCGGCCGGCGGGTCGAAACAGGACCTATCCGGCGCCGCGATCTGTGGGCAGTACCGGCTGGGGGGCCGGCAGGTCCGGCTGAGTATCCCTGCTCTCAGATCCCCCGCCACTTTCAGCCAGGTTGAAAAGCTGTTGCGTAAAATCCATATACACGGCCTGCGTGTCTCTTTGAGCTCTTTTTTTCAAAAACACTATGGGATCGTGCAACAATTTCTTGATTATCGATTCTGTGAGGATTTCAATCGCTTCTTTTTGCCTGTCACTCAGGTCCGGCAACTGTGAAAATGTCTTCCTCACCTCATTTCGCCTTATCCTTTCAGCCTTCTGCCGCACGGAGACTATCGTGGGCACCGCGCTCAGGCTGTTCATCCAGTCTCTGAACTTGATTGTTTCTTCATCGATGATGTGTTCGGCTATCTGCGCCTGGTTCAGCCGTTCTTCCCTGTTGAGGTCGATTACCCCTTGCAGATCATCTATATCGTACACATAGACGTTGTCTATCTTGTTTACTTTCGGGTCTACATCTCTTGGTACGGCGATATCGATAAAGAAAAGAGGCCTGTTACGCCGCTCCCGCATCCTGGATCTGACATCCTGGTAGACAATCACAGGCTCCAGAGCGCCGGTGGAACAGACCACTATGTCCGTTGTCTTCAGCTCCTCGAGAAAGCGGTCGAATGGGACCGTCTCAGCCCTGAATCTTGCGGCCAGCTCCATCGCCCGCTCCAGGGTGCGGTTGGCCACCATCATCCGCTTTACGCCCTGGGCGAGAAAATTTTCAGCGGCAAGTTCGGCCATTTCTCCGGCCCCGATCAACAGCACGCTTTTGTCCCAGAGGTCGCCGAAAATCTTGCGGGCAAGCGCGACAGCCGCATAGCTTACAGACACGGCGCAGGAGCCTATGCAGGTCTCGGTCCTCACGCGCTTGGCAACTGAAAAGGATTTATGCAGGAGCCGATTTAAGATAACTCTTACCGTCCTGTACTCGACCGCGCAACGGTAGGCATCCTTTAACTGACCGAGTATCTGCGGCTCTCCGACAATCATCGAGTCCAGGCTGGATGCGACCATGAACAGGTGTTTGACAGCATCGAGGTCCTTGTGAAGGTAGAGATAAGAATCGAGCGCAACGGAGGCCGGCAGCCCCACATGGGTCTTCAGCAGCGCCTTTATCTCCCGCATGCCCTCGGCAACAGAGTTACAGGTAAAGAGGAATTCCACCCGATTGCAGGTGGAAAGAAAAACCATCTCTTCGACGTGCTCCAGATGGGGGATCATATGCAGAGGGTTTATATCTTTTAGGCACGCCGCCGCAAGCTGCTCCCTTATGTCCACAGGCGCCGTTTTGTGGTTCATACCTAAGAGAACGATGTGAGACATTACATCTTACCCGGAACGACCGAATGGTGGCCGCTGAGCAAAAGGCTCGCCACGATAAAGGTAACAAGAGTCGCTGAAAAACCGAGGATCGAAAGCCATGCCGCTCTTCGACCCCTCCATCCGACCGCAAGCCGCTCGTGAACAAGCACCGCGTATATTATCCAGGTGACAACAGACAATATCTCCTTTGGGTCCCAGCTCCAGGGGGAATGCCAGACGACGGCGGCATAGGCAAAGCCGATCAATAAACCGGCCGTCATCAGAGGAAATCCCAACATGAGGCAATAATGAGCAATGGAGTCCAGCCGTTCGAGCGGGGGCAGCCGCCCGTAGAGAAACCCAAAATTCTTTTTCTTGATATAACTTTCCTGGAGCAGATACATTATGCCAAGGCTGAAAGCCAGCCCAAACAGGGCGATCGCCAAAAAGAGGCTTGCCACATGTACAATTACCCAGCCGCTCTTGAAAAACTCGTTCCTAAGCACTATGTGCGACGGCAGAAGGGAGGAGGAAACCATGAAGACCACTGCAAGCGGCGAAACGAAAGAACCCAGGATGCGAAGCTGCAACCGGATTTGAAGGACAAGATAGGTGACCACAAACACCCATGCAAACAGGCACAGCGCTTCATGAATCGTGGTGAGCGGAAGATGCCCGCTCTCGGCCGTATACATGGCCAGGGCGGCCCCGTGAAAAAGCGCGCCTGCCAGCAATATAGTCCACGAGATACGGTGCAACTGCGCCCTGTCCCTGAAAAGATAGACCAGGTATCCCACCGTCCCGCTCAGATAGCAAAGCGTAGCGATCACAAGGAAAAAAGATTCCATAGACCTTCCCAAAGAGCTTTTATTTCAGCGCCGGCCATGACTCGGCTGCAGACTTCGAGAGTTTCCTCAAAGGCCTTCTGCGGGCATCCATCCCTGAGCAATCCGGGGATGGGCAGCCTGGCGAGGCTGCTGAATATTTTCTCGCCCTCCTTTTGGGATATTCCCTCGGACCTGAAGCGCTCCCTCAACTCCCCAAGCAGCCGAACGAAAAAATCCCATTCGGGCCCAATTTCCAGTTCCAGTTTTTCCCTGAGCAGCTTTGCAACCGCCGGGCTCAGTCCCGAGGTTGATATGGCGATCCTTAAAGCTCCACGCTCGAAAACGGAGGGCACGATAAAAGACCCAAGGTCCGGTTCCGTGGCCATGTTGCACAGAATGCCAAGATCGAGGGCATCGGCGGCAACGGATCGGTTCAAATCCGGGTCGCTGGTGGCCGCAAACACCAGGCTGACCCCCTGAAGATGGGACCTCTCGTAGCCTTCACCAGCCCAGGTGAGCACTTTTTCCGAACGCTTCTCCTCGAGCCATGCCGACAGTTCGCGGGCCACCAGCCGAATCTTGGCCCCACATTTGAGCAGGGTCCTGATTTTGCGCTCAGCTACCGCCCCTGCGCCGACGACAAGGCATGTTCGCCCCTCGATGGTCAGAAAAACAGGATAGTAGGAGCTGGGCTCGCCCGCGGCACATGGTGTCCCCCTGGATTTTTCCATAACAGTAACCACTTTTTTTCAGGCGCATTCAATTTACCACCGATAAGCCGATTAAACAAGGGGAGCAAATCTTTATGTAGAGGGCAAATCTTTATTGACAACGCACCCGGTTGCGGCAGTGAATACTTTATAGATGAACATGCCAAAAAAGGACTTGCAAAAGAAATCCGTAACGGGCGCTTTGCAGTACCGGTTGCGCTCCCGCGTTTTACGTATTGACATGCCGGACTGAGCTCATACTTTCCAAAGAGATGAAGAATTTTAGACCGACGGGAGGAGGAATAATCATATGCCCATGAATATCGCTTCAAAGGAGCAGTTCGTATGCGCAGCCTGTGGATCGGACTACGACAGGGAAACGGCCGTGCATGAGTGCAGGGTGTGCCACAGGTCCTATTGCGAGGAGTGTATCGACGAACAGGGAATATGTGTTCCATGCAGGGAAGAACAAAAATGAAGCTGATCAAAGCTCCTGAAGGCCCCTGAGGAATGCAAGCACGTTTCGGCCGAGCACGCCGTGGTTGTAACCCCCTTCGAGCAACCCAAAGCAACCGATGCCAAGCTGCCTGGACCTCTCGCGAACCATCCGGCCCATTTCCTGGTAGTCTTCCGTGAAAAGCAAGCGGCCCCAATCTTCAATGTGGTTGTCGAAGCCGGCGGATACGCCGATTATGTCCACATTTTGAGCCTCGAGCCTGGCGGCCACTCCCTTGAGGTAGTGTCGCCTGTCGCTTTCGTCGGGGTTATGAATGGAAACATAACTCTTGCCGCCCAGGATGTTTACGGTGCCGTCGCCGTAGTGCAGGTCGAAATCCAGAACGTGCGCCTTTTTGATAAAGCCTTTTGTCCGAAGGTGTTCCAGTGCTATGGCCATGTTGTTGAAATAGCAGAACCCCCAGTGATAATCGGCTGAAGCGTGATGGCCGGGGGGACGAACAAGCCCGAAAGCGGGTTCCTCGAGGCCGGCCACGGCGGTCTGAATGGCCGCCCCTGCGGCGAGCGCGGCAATGTCGTATAGCCCCTCTCTTTTCACGCTCTCTACGAGCGACTTCGTGTGGACCGCCAGGATATCGTCCAGCTCGGCAGGTAAGGCAGGCTCGATATCAACCTCACCGCGTATGGCCTCAAGTATCGCTTCGACCCTCCCTGCAGACGCCGCCGGATCGCCCGTATAGACACGCTTAAAATCATCGTGTGTGAACACCTTCATGGTAAAGTCCGTGCGAAATGGAAAAAAATCTATCCAGGCTCGCTTTCAAAAGTAACATCGCCCCGGAAGGAGGGTGGACCATGCGGCTCCCTCGGCTCCACCCAGAGAATATGGTCCCAATTGAGGAAATAGACGCTCTTTTCCCTGTTTTCGCCCATGTTGGTCTCGAACATCACAACGAACGGGCTCGCATCGGATCTTCTGAAGAAATCCGACAGGCGTCTGCACGAACCGATGTTGATATAGCCCTGAAAAACGCTCCCGTCTCTCATTTTAATGTTCACCGGCTGAGCATTCATTTCTGTCATCGGTCTCGCCTTTCAAATTCGTTTACACTAAAAGACCTTACTAATTAATTCTACTTTGTGTCCGCAGTAAGCGCAAACGTATTTTTTGAGTCTTGACCTGCCGTGATGGAGGTGCAAGGATTAAACCATTATGAAACCAGCATATATAAATCAAAAGATCGCCATTGCCCATGACCTGTATGACAAGTGGGCGGGGACGTTGGAGGAAAATTCAGCCATAGCGGCCCAGATCCGGGAGCTTTCGGCAAGGCTGGAAGATTCCAACAGCTTCAGCCTCCGTTCAGGGGTTTCACAGGCGTGTATGCTGTGTGACCGGGATGAGGGAGGAAGCTGTTGCGGGGCCGGAATCGAGGACCGCTACACCCCGGAACTTCTGCTTATAAACCTCCTGCTTGGGGCCACCCTCCCTGAATCGAGACATTGGGCAAACAGCTGCCATTTTCTGGGGGAACGGGGCTGTATTCTTCCCGCCCGGGACATTCTCTGTGTAAATTACCTCTGCTCAAAACTGAAAAAAAGCATTCCGCCCGAAAACTTGCTGCAACTTCAGCAAGTGAACGGATCGCAAATGGAACTCCTTTTTCTTCTCCACGATAGAATAAGGAACTTCGTAAGTCAGGAGAGGGTGAATCGTGAGCCGTGAGCCGTGGAGGGTGAAGCGGGAACCTGCGACTGTGCGCGGCGCGGACAAGTTCCCTCTGTATTTCGCTGTTAATACAGGGAAATTCTCTCCTCCGATCAGGCAACATGTTGATTTTGTTATGAGTTTTGGATTTTGTCGTGTAAAATAACAGCGGATAACAGCGGGAGTTATTGAAAATCTGCAATGAAAACAAGAGGATATGAGTTTTTTATTCATCCGCTGACTTCTCATTCGGCCGCCTGGTGATAGATTTGTCGGGTATGTAAAGGTTGTCGCCACAATTTCGGGCAACATTATACTTCACGATAAGAAGTGATGTCAAGAACAACATGAAGTAAAAACTAAATTTTTATCTTGCGGACGGGTAATACCGGCTTGCGACGGATGAACTAAAACGCTCATTGAGGAAATCCCCCCAGATCGATCGAGGCCGGTGCAGGCTCTGCCGGCGTTTGGAATGGGGTATTCGAGGGCCAATTCTTACCCGCAGGATGCGACCTTACATTAGCGGCGGGCCGGGGGCAGTCTTTGATATTGGGCCGTCTTGTTGGTCCGACCCAATGCCGCTAACTTAAGCAACTTATGGAATTCAGAGCGCTTTTTGGTTTGTTCCGTCGGTGCAACCATGCGGCTGACAATACACGGCCTGGATAACATGACCGCAGAACGCTCAAACCAAAACGCTTATGCAAAGCGATGGGTTTCGCTCTGCTCACCCACCCTACACGTTCAGTGAATAAGTACGCGAAAGAATAGCTTTTTCAGGGCAAGGTGAACTTCTCGATGACTCCTCTGTGTTGCGGATACTTCGCCAGCAACTCCGCCCTGCCGGCAATCTCCATGTCTTCATGTTCAAAACCGGGCGCCACCGTGCACCCAACCAGGGTGAACTCCCCGGGGCCGCGCTGCTCGGCGGCAAAAAAGCTGCCGGCCTCTATGGCAACCTGAAAAGACTCTCCCTTGTCGAAATCGCGCCCCAGCCTCTTGTCGATGAGAGAGCCGAACGGGTCAAGGATGTAGATCGTAAGAGGGGTGCCTTCGAAAAAACTCCACGCTTCTAAAACTATTTGTGCATTTACGTTTGTCGTGAAAAGGCATGTACGGACCTTTTTGAATTTCAGATGATAAGTATTACACTGGTTATGTGGAGTACAGGAGCCTACCATGGGAAACCTTACCATTACAGTTGATGAAGAGTCATTGAAAAGGGCCCGCATACGAGGGATCCAGGGGGGAACTTCGGTTAATGCGCTGCTAAGGGAGTTTCTGGATTCTTATGCCGGCGTTCGCCGGGAGCAGCAAGAAGCAGCGAGCCGGATCGTTGCTTTATCCCGCAGCACCCGGTCCCGGCGGGGTGGACTGACATGGACCCGCAATGACCTGCATGAGCGAAAGTGATGCGCGTTTTCTTTGACACCAATATCCTCCTTTATTTGTTCGATGCCGATGACGCCGATAAAAAGGAACGGGCTTCGACATGGAAGCATCAGCAGGCCGGGATTACTGAGCACCCAGGTGCTTCAGGAGTTTTACGTAGCCGTGACGAGAAAGCTTTCAGTTCCTCTGGAACCTGAAACAGCCGAACCTATTGTCCTCAATCTTTCTTTGCTGCCGGTTATCGTCGTCGATTCGCAGAGGATCTTGGCCGCCATCGGCAGGAGCGGTTCGCGTTGAGTTCTTCGGAGAATTTAGTATTATGGTAGGGGTGGCGCAGCAGGGAGCAGGAATTCATTAACGGATCTTTGCGCGGGTTGGGATTTCAAGGATGACCAGGGGAGTTTTTCACAGAGTATCGTCGATGAGGGTTCAGGAGGCCGCCGCCCTGCTTGCGGCCGGATATTACCCAGGTGCATATTAGTTGATCGGGTATGCCGTCGAGTGTGCACTCAAGGCGTGTGTTGCAAAACAGGTTAAGCGGTTCGATTTTCCTGATAAGAAACTAGCTAACGAAGCATTCACTCATAATCTGGAGACATTGATACGAGTGGCCGGATTGGGACCGGAGTTTGAGAGGGATCGCAAAGCTAATTCGGAGCTCGATCTGAACTGGGCAACTGTGAAAGACTGGTCTGAGGCTGTCCGCTATAGAGCCGACATAACCGAACTTGAGGCCCGCGACCTCTATGATGCCTGCACAGGAAGGAACGGCATTCTGCCGTGGGTGAAGAAACGATGGTAGCAACTACACTTACGAAAGAAATGATCGAGTCAGGCCGGACTCTCGTTCGTAAACTGGACGAACAGGGTCTTCATCCGGATGCAGCCTTCTGGCTTTATTCTTCGGACCTTCAAGAATGGAAACTGGTGATTGCCGAAGTCAAACTGGACACGGAAGGTCCGAGAAAGATCTATAAGAAGATACAAGATGTTATTTCTGTATCAAAGGAGGATATGCCGGAGATATCGTTGGATTCGGTGACCCTGGCTAAGCCGGATGCTCCTATCGTGCATCTTCTCAAAAGGGTGATTCACACTGGACCAGGCATCAGTGAAATTCGATTTACCACCAATGTCATCAATGGAACGCTCATCGAGGATGCATATATCTATCGGGTAAATTAGATCTGGTAACCCCGACGTCGGCGCAAAGTTGATCGCCGAGCTTTTCAGGAAAAGGTGAACTTCTCGATGACTCCTCTGTGTTGCGGATACTTCGCCAGCAACTCCGCCCTGCCGGCAATCTCCATGTCTTCATATTCAAAACCGGGCGCCACCGTGCACCCAACCAGGGTGAACTCCCCGGGGCCGCGCTGCTCGGCGGCAAAAAAGCTGCCGGCCTCTATGGCAACCTGAAAAGACTCTCCCTTGTCGAAATCGCGCCCCAGCCTCTTCTCGATGAGAGAGCCGAACGGGTCAAGGATGTAGATCGTAAGAGGGGCGCCTTCGAAAAAACTCCAGATCTCGACGGACTTAAGCCTGTGGAATACGGAAAACTGGTCTTTCAACAGCAGATAATAGATGGAAGACACAATCGCGCGATTTCCGGTGAAACGGTCCGGGAGGCCGCTCAAGCTGATTTGCTCGGCTGCGCGGAAGGCCGGTGAAAAAAAGCCCCCCTCGGGATGCTCGACCAGGTTCAGTCTTTCTGTCCAGTACTGCGCACTGCGCTCGGTTTCCATTGTTCCGCCGGAAAACGAAATGAGCCGCACTTGCTTTCAGGCAAATGCGGCTCGTATGCCGGGAACCATAACACCAATGATTTCCTTCTATCTATACGGGACTATACCCCGTTGTTTTGCACCTGAGCGGGATGCCTTCAATTTTGTTCCACCCTCATCTGTTGAGCTCGCGTGATTGCATGGCCGTGGAACTCGGCATCGCTCATCTTGCCCTCGACGTATTGGCTCCATTCTCCAAAATTGCTGAAGAAACAAGCATCCATCTGAAGATCTTCGCAGACCTGTTTGTAAATCCTGTTCGCCTTCTTGGCTCGTTCTCGCATAAGATTTTCTTCTTCCGAGGATTTCTTACCCCCCTCCTTATCCGAGAGGAATTTCCCGAAAGTATGTGAGTACTGCTCAAAACCGCCGGCACCCTGGCCAGCGATAAGACCCTGGTCAATATTGCCGCCAGCGAACGGCGAACAGGTCACCGTGAATTCGTCGTGCTTTCCAATTATGTTCGCCATTTGAATCTCCCGGACCTTCAAAGAAACATTTATTACCGGGGAACCCAGCTCAGACGGTCTGAGGAGGGCATCCGGAACTTTCTTCCCGCAAGATAACCATTATTGAATTCAGATAAAGTGCAAGACATCTCAAAAAAACAGTGGCCGTTGGTCAGCGGTTGGAGAAAGACTTTTTCTTATCCTTGAGGGCTGGCCGCTGACAAGCGAGTTACCCACGGTAAATCCGCATGACTTCATCGCGAGTGAACAGCGCTTTGAAGCACGGCGCCCGCCTTTCAATATTTTCCCGGCCGTTCATTTCCTGTCGATCGACAAGTATGACGGCGCCTGCAACTTCAAGCCCCGCCTCTTTGCAAGCCGAAATGGCCTGAAGAGTCGATTGGCCCGTCGTAACCACGTCGTCGACCACAGCCACGCGGTCTCCGGCTTTTACTTTCCCTTCTATCGCGGCGATTATACCGTGGTCTTTCTGGGTTTTTCTCACGACGAAAGACTGAATCGGCCGGCCCCTCAGCCAGGAACTGTAGGCTGTCGCGTTCGCAATGGGGTCCGCCCCAAGAGTGAGTCCCCCAACGGCTGTCACCTCCAGGTCGAGCACCGCCTCAAATACTAGATTTCCGATCAGGTATTGGCCTTCCGGGTCAAGAGTGATTCGCTTGCAGTTGAAATAGAACTGGCTGGTTCCACCGTGCGCCAGCTTGAATCTGGGGGTTTCCGAATACTGAAAGCTGTATTCCAGGATAAGTTCCAGCAAACGCTTGCGCATTTTTTCGACATCGGGGACTGTGGCGTTCATACACATCCCTTTATGGAAGAGTATTAATCCGATGCAAAGAGCAATTTAGCCGCAATTTTTTCCCTGATACAATCGGTTCTTCTCCATGTACGCCCGGACAGCTTGGAGGTTGCGCTGCTTGTCAAGCGCCCACAGCGGGGATACAAGCTCGTCCGGGTGCGGGTCTCCAGTCAATCTCTGCACGATGATGTGAGCGGGCAGCATAGCAAGGAATTCTCCCACAGCGGCGGCGTAACTCTCGCGTGAAAGACACTCGTATGCGCCGCAGCTATGCATTTGCGCCAGCGCCGTTTCCTTTACGACGTAGAGTAAATGTATTTTTACCGCTTGGATATCCAGGAGAGCAAGGAATTTTGCAGTATAAAGCATATCCTCCAGACTTTCACCCGGAAGGCCGAGGATGACATGGGCGCAGACAGGGATTTTCCTTGCACGGCTTCTTGCCACGGCGTCGGTGAAAGCGGCCGCGCAATGTCCCCTTCGAATGCGTTCGAGTGTCTGATCGTTGGCCGACTGGAGGCCGTATTCCAACCAGATGAGATGAGTTTTGGAAAGCACTGCTAGATGGTCCAGCGTTTCATCGCTAATGCAGTCGGGCCGGGTGCCTATGCTTAGGCCCACAACATCATGGTCTGAGAGCGCTTCGGCATAGAGGGCCGCCAACCTGGGCAGAGGCGCGTAAGTGTTGGAGAATGACTGGAAATAACCAATGAATTTCCTTGCTCCGTACCTGCGGGCGAGCCTTTGCTTACCAGCCCTGATTTGTTCGGAGATGTCCGCAAAGCGTGCCGCCCCGGTCCCGGAGCCTTTCGCATTGCAGTAAATACAGCCGTCCAGTCCCACGGTCCCGTCGCGGTTCGGACAGCCAAGGCCCGCATCGAGTGAAATCTTCTGAACACGGCAACCGAAGATTTCCTGCAAGTAGGAGTTATAGTCGCGGTAGAGTTTGCCCGCCATTTTCTCCACGGCCCCGACAATATTGCTGGAGTCCCAAACAGCCTGGCCTTTGAGAACAG
>DASPQK010000361.1:0-12914 GCA_035624985.1 Syntrophobacteraceae bacterium
CGGATTTCGCTCTCCGCAGCATCATAGCCTGTTTGGACTCCACGCCGCACAGCAATCCCGTTTTGACCGCCTGTTCGGAACTGGCGGTGAAATTCGAGGCTAAACTGCATTTGCTTTACGTTGTGCCAACGCCGGAAAGCGTAACCCCGGAGGATGTTCCCGGAGGGCGTCTTGCGCCCAGGACTACTCGCCTGTTGCTGGATCTGGAAAGCGAGCAGACAACAGAGCGTATGCGGAAGCAGCTTCAAGTGCTGCTCTCACGAAATATTGAGGCAAGCGGGAGCGTTGAACGAGGTGAGGTCGAACGCGCCATTGTCAGTGCCGCCGCTGAGAGGCAGGCCGACATTGTCGCCCTGGCAACCAGAGGGCTGGCGGGAATTGGGGCGTTCTGGGCAAATGACCTGGTATCGAGAATATGCGCCTCCTGCTATAAGGTGCTTCTGCTTTTTCCGGCAACTGAACAAAAGTGAAAAGATGGAAAACCAAGAACGCAGGACGGAAAACGGGAAAAAAGTAATTGCCCGATGTGCTTGCTTGTTTTATCGGGGTATAGGATAATTATCCGGCTTAACGCGCAGACGACTCTCTGTTACCCATCGATCTTTTAAGAAGGGTTATGGATTCGACCTCCAGAGTTTATATCGCCGGCCATAGCGGTCTGGCAGGATCTGCCGTATACCGGCGGCTCCAGGCTAATGGTTATCGCAACCTTATCGTTCGTACCCACAGCCAACTCGATCTCATTGACAAATTGGAGGTGGAAAGGTTTTTTTCCAGCGAAGATCCGGAGTATGTCTTCCTTTGCGCAGGCAAGGTGGGGGGGATTCACGCTAACCAGACATACCCGGTCGATTTCCTCCTCAACAATCTGAGTATGCAGAACAATGTGATTGAATCCGCCTGGCGCCACGGTGTCAGGGGGTTGCTGTTTCTGGCCAGTTCCTGCATTTACCCCAGGGACGCCCCTCAGCCGCTCAGGGAAAAATATCTTCTGACCGGGCCGCTGGAGCCTACCAACCAACCCTATGCAATTGCAAAGATTGCCGGCGTCGAGCTATGTAAAGCATTCAACCGCCAATACGATACGCGCTTTCTGAGTGTGATGCCCACTAACCTCTATGGCCCTAACGATCACTACGACCTTGAGAACTCTCATGTGCTGCCCGCCTTGATTCGCAAGTTTCACCTGGGTAAACTTGCGGCGAAGAGAGACACTTTAGGTATTCAGCGTGACGAGGCCTGCTACGGGCGTATCCCGGAAGACGTGATGGCGGGCTTAAACAAAAAAGGCGGGCCGGTGATTCGGCTTTGGGGCACGGGCGCGCCTCGCAGGGAGATGCTGCACGCTGAGGATATGGCTGACGGTTGCGTTTTCCTGATGGAAAGGCTGGAAAAGCTTTTTTCCGAGCGTCGAAAGTTGCTCTCAGAAAACCC
The DNA here is from genome assembly GCA_035624985.1 of Syntrophobacteraceae bacterium. GTDB lineage: Bacteria > Desulfobacterota > Syntrophobacteria > Syntrophobacterales > Syntrophobacteraceae > SbD1. Next base: position 1,435 of record DASPQK010000361.1, read on the forward strand.
GATCATCAACATCGGATGCGGTAAAGACAGCACGATTCGAGAATTGGCTGATACGGTGGCCGGAGTGGTAGGGTTTATGGGCGACGTGCAGTGGGACGCAGCCATGCCCGACGGCACACACCGGAAATTGCTCGATGTGAGCGTGATGTCCGAACTCGGATGGAGAAGTAAGATTTCACTTGAGCAGGGGCTTCGAACTACTTACGATGACTATCTCAGGAGGCTTCGGATCTAATCTGCTCTTATGCCGCAAACCAGCATCATAATCGTAAGTCATAACGGTCTGCGCGACACGACGGCGCCCTGTCTGGAAAGCATTTTCGCAAATTCGGGCGAGGGCGCCGGAGGCAATTTCGAAGTCATTGTCGTCGATAACCATTCATCCGATGAAACGCCCGCCTATCTGAAATCCCTGATGCAGCGGGAACCTCGCCTCAGGTGCGTCTTCAACGAATCCAACCGCGGTTTTGCAGGCGGCAATAATGACGGAATAAAGATTGCCTCGGGCGCAATTTTGATCCTTCTAAACAGCGACTGCATCGTGACCGGGAACTGGATCGAGGGCTTAAGGGCTCCTCTTTTGGAAGGCCAGGCTGTCGGGTTGGTTGGACCCGTTTCCAACTCGGTTGGAAACGAACAGAGGATTTTCACCATTGGATTCACTCCCCGGGAAATAATCGAAGAGGGGCTGAGGTGGGTTTCAAACAGCGGTGGTGGAAGGTTCGAAACGGAGATGCTCGGGTTCTTCTGCGTGGCTCTTCGCCGGGATGTTCTTGACCGGGTCGGAATGCTCGATGAAAGCTTCGGGCTCGGCTTTTACGAAGATGACGATTATTGTATACGCGCGAGGCGGGCCGGCTATAAGCTGATATGCGCCGAGGACGTATTCGTATATCACAGGGGAGGGGGGTCGTTCGGCCGGACCGGAAAGGGGACCCGAAGATTAATGAAGCAAAATTGGAGAAAGCTGGAAAAAAAGCATGCCCTGCGCATGAAGCGGAGTCATCCAAGGGACCTGCATATGAGGGTGATCGAGGGTTATCTGGAGCCGGGCGCTCCTGATGGTCTCAGTGCTCAACTGCAATACAGGATATCCAACCGCCTGAGATTGATTGAGTCGCAGATGCCTCGGGGAATATTCAAAAGATGGGCCTTTTGCCGGCGGCTAAGCAGTCTGGGCCGCCTTTGTATTTCCAGGGGCATTGCCTCGCTCTGATTACAGTCCATATCATTTGACCACTCCAGGCGTAGGCAGCGGTACAATAAAGCCGCCCCGGAAGCCTTTTTGCCTGATTTTTGGAATCAGTTCGTCCGCTATATGCCAGGACAGCAGCAGGGCATATTCGGGCTGGTCTTCATAAAGCCGTGTCTCATCGATTACTGGTATTAAAGTGCCGGGAAGATAGTTGCCGATCTTATGGGAACCTTTGATCTCAAGGACGCAGTCCAATATTCCATCATCCAGACCCGCGTAATTTACCAAAGTGCTTCCGCGGGAAGGCGCGCTGATACCGTAAATGTGTTGGCCTTTCCGCTTGATGCCCAGGAGCAAAGATTGCAGCTCAAGTTTTGATAAAATCACTCTGTCCCTGAATTCCAGCAGAGCTTCCTTTCCCAGCACAATCGATTTCTCCGCCTCCAGCAGTTGATTTACGGACCCGCGGACGGGAAAATCTCCGCGGCGGGCCGCATAAATTCGGATAGATCCTCCGTGCGTAGGTATTTTCTTAGCATGCACGATTTCGAGTCCATGCGCTTCAAGCAGGAATTTCAGGCTCTGCAGAGAGTAGTAGCGCAAGTGTTCGTGATAGATGGTATCGTACTGGAGGGTTTCTATCAAAGAGAGCAGATAGTGAGATTCAGAGATGAACATGCCCTTCGAGGCCATCAACTTAATGATCAATTCCACCACCATGTTAACGTTTTCTATATGAGCAAATACATTGGTGGCGGTTATGATTTTTGCCGGGCCGTGCCGGGATAAAACGCTCTCCACCACTCCGGGGGTGAAATAGTCAATGATGGTAGGAATGCCGCGCTCAATGGCAATCTGGCCGATTTTTTCCGGCGTGATCCCCAGAACACGGTGTTGATCTTTGAAGTTGCTGAGCAGATTGCCGTCATTTGAACCAATGTCCACTATAAGATCGTTTGGCTCCAACTCGATGACGGTCCTGCATTCCTGGCGGAGTTCGGCGAAGTTCTCCCGAAGGATTTTTGTAGTGCTGCTGGTATAAGGATACTCGGCAGGAAAAAGCACCTGAGGGTCCACTATCAACCCCAGCTGCACCAGGTGGCACCGTGGACAGTATAGCAGTTGAGCCGGATAGCTGGGCTGCTCGTGAGGTTTTTCCCCGATCGGATTCATCCTGTTTACCGGAGGCAGATAGCCCAGAAAAAGGATCTGCTCCAGACTGGCGTTGCCACAGACCTGGCAGTCTTCGACAACAACGCTTGAGGCGGTTCCCGCAACAGATTTGGTTTGCGCGATCATTACTCCAGGTCCCCGATCGATCATGCTTTTTCAAGCATCCTGTGTGTTCCGATCATACCACTCCGCTGTTATTGCAAGGCCCTGCCGCAGAGAATAACGGGGTTGGTAGCCCAGTAATCTCAATTTGGTTATGTCGGGGCAGCGTCGTTTTGTGCTTCCCCTGCTCAGCTCACCACGGACAATTTCGATGCGCCGGCCGTAGTAATTTGCTACAAGCTGAGCCAGGTTTTCAATAGAAATTTCTTCCATGGTTCCGATATTGTAAATGCCAAGATGTTCGCCTCGCTCCAGCACCCTGACCAGTCCGTCCGTGAAATCCTCAATGAATACGAATGAACGGGTTTCCTCGCCTGAGCCTTGAATGGGGAAGAGAACCGGATCGCCTGGCTCTTTAGATAACTCTTTCATCCGCATCAGGAACTGGGGTATCACGTGTTCCCGGCCCATATCGGGGCCATACACGTTATGCGGGCGGAAAATTATTACCCGATCCATGAAAGATCGACCGCAATGGATCGCCAGCAGTTCACCGATAATCTTCCCGCCGCCGTAAGAGCAACGTGGGTTAAGCGGGTCGGGTACCGACAGGGGGACGGTCTCATCGGTGGGGATTGCCGGCGGTGTCTGGTAGACCTCCGAACTCGATGCCAGCACGAGTTCCTGTACTCCGGCATGACGGCACCCGTTGAGCACATTCATCATGCCGCTGACCGCAACTTCGAGGACCAATTCCGGCCTGGTATAGAAAAACTCGGTCCCATTGATGTATGCGAGGTGGATGACGCTGTCCATTCCCTGGCAGGCGCTGCGCACTGTCGCCGGATCGCGAATATCCCCTTCGAGAAGATCGAGGTTCCCTGAAATATCGGACAGCCGTTTGGGGTTTCCCCTCAAATTGCTGTCAAGCACCCGCACGTTGTGACCCTCGCTGATGAGACGACGGACCAAAGCGCTGCCCAAAAATCCCGTGCCCCCGGTTACCAGATAGGATTTTACCATCTGCTGCTCTTCTATTGTATGACCGTTGTAGACGGAATACGAACGACCACCTGCGAAGGGTTTTTCCTGCAACTACTCCGCAGGGGTAACGCCCCCCATATGAACCACCGCAAATACTCCTTGAGCCAGCTTCCCAGCTTAAAAGTAGATTTGCCTCCATAAAGCCGGTCAATCGAGATTACGGGGACCTCGCCAAGCCTGAGGCCGGCCAGTTGAGCCTTGAGCGCCATTTCGAAAACAACCGCCCATCCAATCGGTCTTGCTTCCAGGCCGAACTGATAGAATACTGACCGTCGGAACATCTTCAGGCCCGTCGTGGCGTCCGTAAGCATCGAGCCGCATAACGAACTGAGCAGCCGATTAGCCGATGCTGAGAGGAGCCTGCCGATCCACGAGCCTCCAAGTCTGCGCCCGCCGTGGGCGTAACGGGTGCCGCTAACGAGGTCGCAACCCTGGTGGATGAGCGCCAACATATCTTCAAATACGAGAATAACGCCGAGTTCATCACAGACGGTTATAAGGATAACCTCTCCAAGCGATGCTTCGACTCCGGCCCGGATGGCATTGATAACGCCCCTGCCCAACTTGTTGTGAACCAGGCGTACGTTAGGGTATCTGTTCCGAATCTTTGAAACGACAGGTATACTGTCGTCATCGGGTGTATCGTGTACGACCAAAACCTCATGGGGCGTTTCCACCATCGTTTCCAGAACTTTAATAAAAACCTCCAGGTTTATCCCCTCATTTCGTACAGGAACAAGAATCGAAAGTTCAATATCGGAAGCGGGTCGATTGTTCGATGCAACTGTCATATTCGAAAGAATTCCTCTATCTGACGGCAGACAGTCAATACATCACGGTCGGTGAGCGTAAAAGCCGAAGGCAGCCAAAGCGCCCTGGGCATCAGGCGGCTGCTGGCAGGGAATTTATCGTCGTCCATCAGATACGGTCTCTGGGTGTGAATGGGGAACCAGAAACGCCGGCAGCAGATGTCTCGATCGGCCAGATAGGCGTCCAACTCATCGCGCCGATCGACGATCGCATCAGTCCACTGAGGGACCTCGCCTTTGTCAATGCGAAATCCAGGTAATCGAATGCCGTCCATGCCTTGCAGATTCTCCGAGTATAGAGAATAAATCCGTTTTTGCCGTTCGAGACGTTGAGGCAGAGCCGAGAGCTGGCCAAGCCCGACGGCGGCCTGAAGATTGGTCAGTTTGAAATTATATCCAACCGAGAAATGGATGTCGTCTCCACCTGTTCCGCGAACCGGACGGCCCTGGTCTTTCAATTCGCGCAAGCGCGCATGAAGGGCGTCGTCGTCGGTCAGCACCATCCCTCCCTGGCCGGATGTAATGGTCTTGTTCGGGGAAAACGACAGGCATCCCAGGTTGCCGAGTGTGCCAAGATACCTGCCGTCGATCGAGGACATGAACGCCTCAGCGGCGTCCTCGACCACAACAAGATTGTGCGACCCGGCAATCTTGAGGATTGCCGGCATGTCGGCGGACCTTCCGCTGACATGCACCGCGATCACGGCTTTGGTCCGCCCGGTGAGGGCCGAAACTATCGCGGCGGGATCAATATTGAGGCTCAGCGGGTCAACGTCCACAAGGACCGGAGAAGCACTCGCGAGTCGAACGGCGTTGGCGGTGGCGATGAAAGTCACATCCGGCACTATTACCTCATCGCCGGGACCTATGCCTGCGGCGGCTAATGCCAGAAAAAGGGCGCTTGTGCCGCTGGTGGTTGCAACCGCGTGTTTGGCCCCGACCAGATTTGCTATCCTCCGCTCGAATTCGGAGGTTATTTCGCCTTCGTTGAGGTAGTTGCTGTCCAGAACATTCTTTACCATCACGTAGTCTTCAGAGGTTACACAAGGCGACCACCACGGTATCTTTGGATTCATGCAACAATCTCCACGCCGGAGCGGTCCGCTGTCAGTAGCCCAAGGCGCGGGCCTTCTGAATCATCTTGTCCATCGGGCGTTTTCTTACGGGCCTTGCCGGGATGCCCATACTTACAGTCCAGGGTTCGGTGCTGCCGGTAACCAGGGAGCAGGCTCCCACGACACTCCCCTCGGCAATCCTTACGCCCGGCAAAACGACGACATTAGTGGCGAGGGCGGCGAAATTCTCCACGATTACGGGTCCGATAACCTGCGTGTCGCGGTATTGTTCCGGAAGATGAGGGCCTCCCAGCCCCTCTCCCAGATGTTGGTCGCTGACACAGATTATCCGGCTTCCTGCGGCGATAGTGACGAAATGGCCTACCTGAAAAAGGCCCTGTTCACCGCCTATAACGGTGACATACGGCCCTATGTGAACGTAGTCGCCGATGTCGGCCCTGACCGTGCAATAGAAACCTGTGTCAATGGCCACATTATTGCCGATCGACACCAGGTGAGGACGCCGTATTTCGACATTTGCGCTAATAAAGCAATCCCTGCCACAGGATCTCAGCAAACTGTAGTCATATTGGGCGGACATTGAGACATTCCGGTTAAGCCGAATCTTAGGACAATCTGATTGCAGCAGACCTGTCCGACGGCATAATTTGCCACATGTCTATAACTTCCGCATTGGCAGGGGCGCGCAGTTCCCTGTATGCGGAATGGGGCACGCCGACGACTATGATGTCACTGCGCGCGACTAACTCCTCTTTGCTGATAAACGTAGGATCTTTTGCGAATTCATCCGAGTAAAGAACCGTGGCGCCATGAAAGCGAAGAATCTTACCAAGTTTATAAGAGAGGGAATCGCGGATGTCGTCAATATCGGCCTTGAAGGCCATGCCTAAAATTCCAACGCATGTTCTGCTTAAATCAAACTTATGCCTTAACTGTTCAACAATGAAAGCAGGCAGACCTTCATTAATCATCATGGCAGCATGGCCAAGCATGAAATTATTATTGTTAAATGCCGCCAACTGCATGGTATCTTTGAGAAGGCAGGGACCTGCGGCAAATCCTGCGGAAGGCAGGCCATGCGCACGACCGTAGCTGTCAACAATTGCCCTGCGCACCTGATTGAAATCCACTCCAAAACTCGCGGCTATCATATAGAATTGGTTGGCGACTGCAAACTGAATGTAGCGCCACGCATTTGTAAACAACTTTGCCATTTCCGCTTCCTCCATCGTCAACTGGATAACCTTGGGAGCAATAATGGCGAATAGCTTTGAAGCGTCATCTCTGGCTTTGTCCGTAAGCCCGGCGACCAGTTGAGGCAATTCTGTGAGCTCCCGCACGGCGTAACCCTGCGCGATGCGCTCGGGGCAGTATGCGATATGCCACGGTCCGTTGCCGTACATGTTGAGCCGCTGGGATATCTGGCGGCTGGTATGAGGATATACGGTGCTGCGGATGATGATAGTCTGTGAGGGATGAAGGTGGGGACGAAGAGTGTCAAAGAGTTCCAGGAGGGACCTGAGCCTGGGATTTAGATACTCGTCCACGGGCGTGCCTATGGCGACGACGATAAACCTGGCTGAAGCCACAGACCCGATGTCCGAAGTCAGAAAAAGCGTCTTGTTCAGCACTCTCTTAAGGATCGGTTCCGCGTCATACTCTACGAACGGCAGCTTTCCTTCTCCGATGGTCTTCAGCACAATGTCATCGAGGTCGTAGAGGACAACGCGCTGCCCTTTGTCCGCAAAAACCAGCCCGAGCGGCAGCCCGACATGTCCCGCACCACCAACTATGCATATATCGTTTGAATAGTCCATTTGCCACCTTCCGCCCCGGGCCGTTCACCACCGTGAGGAGAGAGAACACAGAGAGAAACCCGCCTCTGCGGCCTCAATCCCGCAGCGTTCCTCCTGCGCGGCGAGCGGCTAGCCTTTGGCGCCTGCAAACAGGTCGAGACCCAGCTTCGCCAAAGCCAGCGCCAGGGCGCCGAGATGGAGCGCATGGTCGAACTTGCCCTGCGCGATCATGTCAAACAGCGAATTCCTGTGGATCAAGAGCCTTTCTATTCCAGGCTCCGGAGTGTAGTTCGATCCTGGAGGCGTCACCGCCGGCGCAAGAAAGCACCACAGCTGGTTTTCGTGCCGCCCTGTGTCGCTCAGCAGGGCGCCAAGCAATTCCATCCTGTCTGCGCGGTAGCCCGTTTCCTCCTCCAATTCGCGACGGGCCGAATGTTCCGGGGTTTCATCGGCTTCGACAGTACCGCTCGGAAACTCAATCGTATATCGTTCAACCGCCGGACGGTACTGTCGAACCAACACCAGTTCCTGTTCTCGTGTCAATGCGATGATGGAGACATAGTCAGGCATTCGCAGCGAGTAATAAAGGGGATCGCCAATACGCACTGCCTTGGCGACTATGTCAAACCAGGGCGTCGTGAATTCAACCGATCGGCTGGCAATGAGCGGCATATTCTCCTTCTGAGAAAAATCACTTTGACCGGATTGAAAGCAGTTTAGAACACAGTTTCTTGTCAAGTCAAACGGAAATTCCGGGCCGATTCCCATGTAACCGTTCTCCACAGCCCCTGACACGGATGGACGGGGATGGACTCTCACTGTTTTAAAAATAAGGTAGCCTTTCACCACGGGGGGCATGAAGGGAAGGGGAAGCGCGAAAAAATTAACAAACGTAAGTATTTGTAGTGTAAGAAATGCGCATTTAAGGCTAAAGAGGGCTAAAGGATTTACATTCTAAATTGATAGATCGAGGGAGCTACTGCTTGTGACGGTTTTTTTCCTGATAAGACATGCACTGAATCCCAGCGTTGGAAAACTTCTGGCCGGAAGGATGTCCGGCGTGCACCTGAACGATGAAGGAAAAGCCCAGGCGGAAGAACTGGCGCAACGGCTGGGTTCGCTGTCCATAGACGCCATCTATTGCAGCCCTCTCGAGCGCGCTTATGAAACGGCGCTTCCCCTGGCAGGACGACTCGGGCTGGATATCAACACCAGCGAGAATCTATCCGAAGTTGAAATCGGCGATTGGACCGGACTGGAGTTCCAGAAGCTGGCCGACGATCCCCTGTGGCGGCTTTACAACTCATTTCGCATTGGAACGAGGCCGCCAAACGGGGAACTGATAATAGAGGTCCAGCAAAGGATGGTCACCGAGATAGAAAGGCTTCGTAAAAGATGGCGGCATGGCGCCCTGGCCATTATAAGCCACGCCGACCCAATCAAAACCGTCCTGGCGCATTATGCCGGAATTCCTCTTGGCTCCCTTTTGAAGATTGAAATAAGTCTTGTCTCAGTCAGTATGATTTCGATCGACGATTTTGGCGCCAAGGTCCTGTGCGTAAACTCTTTAGGGAAGATTCCCGGTTTCCTGCTCTCTTTATGAACCGGATACTTGTTATTTAGCCCAGAACTATAGTGCTCATTTTTTCACAGAGTCGCGCCTCTAATAACACGACCTTTTACAATTCAACGAAATTGTTCCATATGTTGTAGAGAAAAATTTATTTCTAACTTTGAAAAAACATTAAAGGAATGTCTAAAGGCCGTCGATCAATTTTTTGCCGGGTCTTTGACAGTACATCAATTTTTGAAACAGAGAGAAGCGTGAACGGTACGCATATGAACATCCAAATCAGAAGAACCTGACCTGTTTCGGCAAACGGGAACCGGGTCCGGGCCGGGTAAGCGGGAGGCACTTATGTTGAACAAATTCAAGCTCTCAACGAGGATATTTTTCCTCGGAATTGCCATGATCGTCTGTTTCTCCGGAGTATTTGCAGGCCTTTACCCAAAAGTTAAGCAAATGGTGATCGACGCCAAGTATTTAAAAACCAGGCATGTGGTGGAAACTGCCTGGGGCCTGTTGGACTATCATGCAAAGCAGGTAAAGGCTAATGTTGAATCCTTAGAGGAGGCAAGACGCCGGGTCACGGAGGAGATTAAGAGTCTGCGCTATGAAGGGAGTGACTACTTTTGGATCAATGATATGGAACCACGAATGATCATGCATCCTCTCAAAAGCGAGTTGGACGGCAAGAGTTTGGCGAATGATAGAGACCCCAACGGGAAGGCCATGTTCGTAGCAATGGTTGACGCGGTGAAGCGTAATGGGGCTGGATTCGTGGATTATTATTGGGCAAAACCCGGGCATTCCCAACCGGTGCCGAAGATTTCTTATGTAAAGGGATTTCCGGAGTGGGGGTGGGTCATAGGATCGGGGATATATCTCGATGACGTGCAAAAAGAACTCAATCATGTCCTGTATTGGGTTTTAGGGGTGGTGGCCTTCGTAGCGGCGGGTGGTTTGTTTTTGGCTTATTGCATGTCGAGATCCATCTCGCGCCCGATTGACCGTATCATTTCCGAGATAGGTGGCGCTGCCCAACAGGTTGCGTCCGCCTCCGGCCAGATTTCAACTTCCAGCCAGCAACTTGCGGAAGGGGCATCGGAGCAGGCATCAGCGATAGAGGAGACATCCTCATCCCTTGAAGAGATGTCTTCCATGACAAAACAGAATGCCAATAATTCAACTCAAGCCAACCAATTGATGAAGGAGACCAAGGAAACAGTCTCACGGGCCGGACAGTTCATGGGAAAACTGAGCGCCTCTATGAGAGAAATATCCAAGGCAAGCGAAGAAACCTCAAAAATAATCAAAACAATCGATGAAATTGCGTTTCAAACCAACCTTCTTGCTCTCAACGCGGCCGTAGAGGCGGCCCGTGCGGGAGAAGCCGGAGCCGGTTTTGCGGTGGTTGCCGATGAAGTGAGGAATTTGGCAATGAGGGCAGCCGAAGCCGCAAAAAACACTGCCAACCTCATTGAAGGCATAGTTAAAAAGGTGAGGGAAGGTTTCGATCTGGTTGGGAAAACCGAACAAGAGTTTAAGGGGGTAGCAGCCGGTGTGGATAAGTCGAGCGACCTGATTGGCGAGATCACCGCAGCATCCCATGAACAGGCCCAGGGAATAGAGCAGATCAATAAGGCAGTGCTCGAAATGGACAAAGTAGTGCAAGAATCGGCAGCCAATTCTGAAGAAACGGCTTCTTCGTCTGAGGAAATGAGAGCCCAAGCAGCACAGATGAAACATTTCGTGAAAGAATTAAGCGCTCTGGTCGATGGTTAGAAAGGAAATAGTTGCTTGAAAAACCGAGGCCGCGGGCAGAAAATCAGCTGACCATTGCGGCAGTCCAGCTGCATAATGGGCGAGACCTCCTAATTCAAAAGTTGGCAAATGTGTGTGGCAAATCTTAGATTGCAATTGGAGAAAGCTCGAAGGCACACTGCCAAGTCTGCGAATCCGCTTTCGGCACAAATCAGAAATTAACGAGCGGGCAGTAGTTCTTTTACCTTTTTTTGCAGGAGGGTATGGCATGAATGGAGATTTTCCGAAATGGTACATCAAGACGCGAGAACAGCATCGGGAGTACTTTGAGGCCCTGGAAAATCTTGGCGAAACGGTCAGGAAACAGGGGCCGGTGGACGAGAAAACATCCCATTTAATTCAGTTGGCAGCGGCAGCGGCGATTCGATCGGAAGGTTCGGTCCACAGCCATGCCAGGAGGGCAACAAAGGCAGGAGCTACAGCCGAAGAGATTTACCACACCATAATCCTGCTTACCAGCACTATCGGCTTTCCAGCCACATCCGCAGCGTTGAGCTGGGTCTATGACGTAGTAGGCGAGAAGAAGTAATTTCGTTTTGCCTGACTGCTGACGGGAACACCGTCTATAAGGAGGTCTTCCGTTGGAACCGGCGCAAAATCTCCAAGATGAGATATTAATGGAAACGGCGACCCATCTTAGCGCCATCCTGGGTCCGGAAATGGATGACGTCAAGGTGGAAAGAGCGGTGATAGGCATATTTTTCTCCGGGGTTAAGCTATCCAACGGCGAAGGCGGAATCTGTTTTACACCGGTAAAAGAGATTCCCGAAGCTGTCTGTTGCCCAAGTTCTGCGCGCGCTATGCCGAATTCCGGGAGATTGGCCGGGAAACCCGTGACTGAGTATATAAACAGGCTGCAACGGGGAGGTCCTTTGCACAGGGCTTTGGGAATTGCAGTTC